>NZ_RZPF01000220.1:0-8684 GCF_004022735.1 Mesorhizobium sp. M7A.F.Ca.AU.001.01.1.1 | reverse complement strand
TAACAGGATCGCTCGGACCTTTGCGTCTAGGGCGCAAGACCTTAGTCCCGCCGTCTTCTCAAAAGAACGGAGGTCATTTCGCCGCGAACTAGGCCACCGTCGGAGTTAGTCAACACCGACGGTGGCCCCTGCAATATGGGCGAGTGGGTTGTGTGCGGATATGGTGTGATCGCGGAAGGCGATTGTAGACCGCTAACCGCGAGGGCTTCTTTTGGACAGCGGCGAGCTGTCCAACGGGTTTTCAGCCGATTTGGCCGATCGCCGCTCCTTCAGCCACAGGGACTTCTTTCTCCTTGCCAGGTTCTCGTCTCGAACGCTGTCTTCGGCGGTCACTCCGCCATGCATCGCGGCAATCACGTAGTCGGCTCTGTTGGTTCGAAAGTCGCCTTTTTGTACGGACATCGTTTTCTCCCAGTGCGAGGCATTTCCCCCCTTTTTGCCTGACGCTGAAACTAACTACTTATCCGTGGTGCAAGTCTACCAATTGGCGATTGTATTAAAACGATACACTCAGATGGTGCGATCGCACGAGAGGAGCCCATCCTGGCGAGGCTTCTTCATTGACCCTGTTGTGATCCTTGCGGGGGTGCCGCGGCGGGAGGTGTCGGAGCCTGCGGTGCGGGTTCCGTGGAAGGCGTGGCGGGGCTGTCAGGCTGAGGTGCAGGCGGTGCGGCCTCTTCCTCAGTCAGAACCTGGTCAGTCCTGGCCTTGATCTCATCGGCCGTCTGCTGGCTTATCAGCCCGTTGCTGACGGCAAAGCCAGCAGCCAGAGCGACAAGGGCTGCAATGATTGCAGCTTTCAACTTCTTCGACATCCATAGGCGCCTTATTCGTGACACCCAACCCACGGCCAAGGGTGCCGCAACCATGGCTAAGGGTCAATCCTTTGGCTGGAGTCTCTGCTCGGATGCAACGAAATCAACTGTTACAAACGAAAAACGCCGCCCATTGGGCGGCGTTTCGGCATTGCGGCGGGAAACCCGGATTACTTGATCTTGGTTTCCTTGAACTCGACGTGCTTCTTGGCGACCGGGTCGTACTTGCGGAACGACAGCTTGTCGGTCTTGGTGCGGCTGTTCTTGCTGGTCACGTAGAAGAAACCGGTGTCGGCGGTCGACAGAAGCTTGATCTTGATGTTTGCGGCTTTGGCCATGATATCAGTCCGTTTGTTCGTGGGGTTTTGGCCGCTGGAGCACGGGGAAACACCCGGACGCGGGAAACTTGGCGCGACACATAAAGAACGCGCCCGGAAAGTCAAGCCCGGTAGGCCTTGTGCGACCCACCAGAGCCGGCTCGGGAGCGGAAATCATGCGGTTTCCGTCGCCGATGCCGCAACCTTCTTCCAGTCTCCGGTCGTGTTCCACCAGCGATTCGGATTGGCGCGGTCGTCCAGCCCCTTGGAACGGCTGGCGAGAATCGGCTGAATGCGGATCACCGGTTCCTGGTAGGAGTGCGCCTGGAAAATCGCCTCGACGACGCGGGCGGCCAGCGCCTGGTCGTCCGGCAGTTCGAAGGAAACCTCGACCGTGCCGGGGCGCCGCCGCAATTCGGTTTCGGCGCCGGCGGCCGCACCGTCAAGCGGCCTGTAGCGTTCGATGCCGTGCGCCGACTGATAGGCATTGCGGTCATATTTGCCCATGGCCAGCGGCGCGATCGCCACCACGGCATCCATGATGCGGTCGACGTCGGCGGCCGGAGCCTGGAAGGTCACGAGCAGAAGCAGTGTCATTCGTAGCGATGTGGTTTCAAAGCCGCTGTCGATCATGGAAGTGTCCTCAAGTGTTTTGGGACACCTTTTTAGCCCTGTGCTCCTGACACGGTTCTGTCAGCAGCCTGTCACCGTGCCGTGCCAAATGCATGGCAGGCCGCAGTCGCGCTACAGCAGGATCTTGCGAACCAACCTGACGGCGACCAAAGCGATATAGGCGGCGAAGAACAGGCCGAGCGACCAGCCGAAGCCGGACGGGCCGAACGCATCCATGCCGATGCCGATCGCCTGCGGCCCGAGCACCATGCCGACGCCGTAGCACAGCACGAAGGCGGCATTGGCCGACGCCAGTTCATGGCCGGAAAGCTGCGAGCCGAGATGGGCAAGGCCGATCGTGTACATGGCAGCGACGACGCCGCCCCAGACGAACAGAAGCGCGGCCATCAAATGCCAATTCTGGGCGAAGAAGGGCATGAACACGGTGCCGATAAGACCGACCGTCGCGCAGGCAATCAGCAGGTAGCGGCGATCGCTGACGCGGTCGCTGATCATGCCGATCGGGATCTGCAACAACACATTGCCGAGGCCGATCATGGTCAGCAGAAGGGCCGCATCGGCCTCGGAATAGCCGATTCGGCTGCCGTAGATCGGGAACAGCGCAAAGCCGCCGGTTTCCACCGCGCCGAACACCAGCACGGCAGCGGTCGCCGACGGCACCAGCCAGATGTAGCGCAGGAAATTGCTGGTTTCGCCATCCGAGGCGATCGACGGGCTCTCGTTGCGTGCTGCCAGCACGGGTATGGCCGCCAGCGTCACCAACGCGATGATGACGCCGAACGGCCTGAAGCCGGAACTGCCGAGATGAGCGAACAGCCACGGTCCGGCGGCAAAGCCGAGCGACAGGACAGTGGCGTAGATGCCAAGGACAAGGCCGCGCCGGTGCGGCGGCGCCGAGGTGCTGATCCAGAATTCAGACAGGATGAACAGCACCGTCAGCGCAATGTGCAGCACGATGCGCAGTGGAAACCACATCCAGAAATCGGGTGCGAAATGGAAGCCGACAAAGGCCAGCGCGCCGGCGGCGATCATGGCGATCATGGTCCAGGCAACGCCGAAGCGCATGGCGAGCGGGGTCGCCAGCGGCGCACCGGCGATCGAGGCGAGGCCGGCGACGGCGGTGTTGAGGCCGATCATCGAAGCCGAGTGGCCGCGTGTTTCAAGGATGACGCTGAGCAGCGGCATGCCGAGGCCGATGGCGATGCCGACGACGCTGATCGACGAGATCGCCGCCACCATCGGCAGCCAGTGTACGCGCTCGTCGCCCTTTGGTTGGGTATCGACCGTCATGGATGCTGAATACTCTGTCTGTTTGATCTTACGCAATTCGGACGGAAAACCGCGTCACACTTTCCTGGAATTGCTCTAGAGAAGTTCGCGGATGAAGCGCCTGCGGACCAGCCGGTAGAAGGGCACGGGACCGCCTGGACGCAACAGCGGATCATGGGCGAGGCGCTTTTCCAACTCGTCCAGGATCATTCGGGTGATGTCGGGTATGTCGGCTTCCCTGGCCTTGGCAAGCGGCAGCCAGACCAGCTCTTCCAGTTCGTTGGTCGGACCGCCACCGGGCAGCTCGACCGCGACGTCGTCACGCCAGGCGCTGAAGAAACGGGTGTCGAAGCGGCGCACCCGGTTGGGCGGCGTGATGGCGCGCGCGACGAAGCGCAGCATGTCGAGAGAGGGTTGCACGCCGTGTTCGGCAAAGCCTTGCCAGTCGGATCTGGGGGTTGCGAAAGCACCCTTGCGGCCGATCAGCAGCCCGGCTTCCTCATAGGTCTCTCGGATGGCCGACAGGGCGATGGCGCGGGCTCGTGCGGCGCTTGTGCGCCCCGGCCCGGCGATCAGCTTGGCTTCCTGCTTCGGGTGCAGGGCGGCGACGACCGGTATGCGGCTATCGGCCGGATCGGTGCGGCCGCCGGGAAAGACGAACTTGCCCGGCATGAAGGCGTGGCCGGCATGGCGGCGACCCATCAGAACCAGTACGTCGTCGTCCTTGCGGTCGAGCAGGATGAGGGTTGCCGCGTCGCGCGGGCGAATTGGCCGGCCGCTATGAGCGATCATGCTCCGCTCGATCCTGTCGACTTCCGCCTTGGTCATACCGTCCATGCGCAGGACCTAGCGGAAACTTCTGGCAAGCGAAAGTGGCCTTTCACGGTCGGTATGTTGCGCCAGGCAGCATTCTTGGCTGCGGCCTAGGCTCCGGGATGCGGCTCGATCACGTCGTGCTCGCCGCCGAAGCCGTGCATATAGAAGGCCCATTGCAGTCCGATGACGGCACCCTTGACCGGCTGCAGCAGCGCAACCGACAAAAGGATGGTCAGCGGCACCCAGATGGCGATGTGCTGCCATATGGACAAAGTCGACGTCGCCTCCACGCCCATGAAGGCGCCCAGCACGATGTGGCCGACGATGACGATGACGAGGTAGGCCGGCAGGTCGTCGGCCCGGTGGTGATGCAATTCCTCGCCGCAGACGCCGCATGTGTCGACGGTCTTGGTAAAAGCGCGAAACAGCTTGCCTTCGCCGCAATGCGGGCAGCGGCCGAGCAGGCCGCGCTTCATCGCCGTCCACAGCGGGCGTGCGGCCCGGCCCGAGTGATGTTCTCCGCCGAAAACCTGTTCTTCCATGGCTGTTGTCATCATCGTCTCCTGCCGCGCGAACCCGGTCGCGATTGCGACGCGCGGGCGCGGCCCTTGGCCTTGTGAAACGACCGCTTGGAGCCCGGCAGAGGCTTTGGGTCGGTCAACATCTCGAAGCGCATCGCGCCGGCCATCGGCGCCACCTCGATAAGCCGGACCTCGACGCGGTCCGCGAGTTGGTAGCCTTTGCCAGAGCGTTCTCCGAACAGGGAGCGAGCCGTTTC
The DNA here is from genome assembly GCF_004022735.1 of Mesorhizobium sp. M7A.F.Ca.AU.001.01.1.1. NCBI lineage: Bacteria > Pseudomonadati > Pseudomonadota > Alphaproteobacteria > Hyphomicrobiales > Phyllobacteriaceae > Mesorhizobium > Mesorhizobium sp. M7A.F.Ca.AU.001.01.1.1. The sequence continues at coordinate 4,056 of NZ_RZPF01000220.1, read as the reverse complement.
ATCGTATATATAGTAATCGCCGCCCAGAGTTGACACCGGGATGAAACCATCCGCGCCGTACTGCGGCAATTGGACAAATAGTCCTGATTTGGTGACGCCGGAGATGCGGGCATCGAACCGGTCATCGACGCGTTCGGCGAGATAGGCGGCGATCAGACGGTCGACCGTGTCCCGCTCGGCCGCCATTGCGCGGCGTTCCGTGCCGGAGATCTGCACCGCGACATCTTCGAGCCGTGCCGCTTCGTCCTGCGTCAGCCCACCCGGACCCAGTCCGAGTGCGGCAATAAGTCCGCGATGCACGATCAAATCGGCATAGCGGCGGATCGGCGAGGTGAAATGGGCGTAGCGGCGGAGGTTGAGACCGAAATGGCCGATGTTCTTTGGCGAGTATTCGGCCTGGCTCTGCGAGCGCAGCACCACTTCGTTGACAAGGCCTTCATTGTCGGCGCCGCGCACGCGCTCCAAAATGCCGTTGAACTGGCTTGGCTGCATCTGCGCGCCGCGCGCCAGTGACAGGCCCAATGTCTGCAGGAACTCGCGCAGCGATTCCTGCTTGGCGAGCGACGGCGCGTCGTGGACGCGATAGACCAGCTCCTGCTTCTTCGCCTCCAGCGTCTCGGCCGCGGCGACATTGGCCTGGATCATGAATTCTTCGATGAGCTTGTGGGCATCGAGCCGCTCCGGCACGATGACGCGGTCGACGGTGCCGTCCGGCTTGAGTACGATCTTGCGCTCCGGCAGATCGAGTTCGAGCGGCTGGCGGCCATCGCGGCCGCGCTTCAGGATCGCATAGGCGTCCCACAGTGGCTTCAGCACGGTTTCGAGGATCGGGCCTGTCTTGTCGTCTGGCGCACCGTCGATCGCCGCCTGAGCCTGTTGGTAGGCGAGCTTTGCCGCCGACTTCATCATGACGCGATGGAAGGTGTGCCTGAGCTTGCGGCCCTCGGCCGAAAAGATCATGCGCACTGCCAATGCCGGCCGGTCCTGGCCCTCGCGCAGCGAGCAGAGATCGTTGGAGATGCGCTCGGGCAGCATCGGCACGACACGATCCGGGAAATAGACCGAGTTGCCGCGCTTCAGCGCTTCGCGGTCGAGTGCAGTGCCATAGCGCACATAGGCGGCGACGTCGGCGATCGCCACGGTGGCAACCACGCCGCCGGGGTTCTTCTCGTCGAGATCCGGCGTGGCGAAGACGGCGTCGTCATGGTCCTTGGCGTCGGCCGGATCGATGGTGATCAGCGGCAGGTCGCGCCAATCCTCGCGGTGATCCAGCGTCGCCGGCTTGATCGCTTCGGATTCTGCGATGACGTCGGCCGGGAAGATATGCGGAATGTCGTGCGCATGGATGGCGATCATAGAGACCGCCTTTTCGCTGGTCAGAGAGCCCAGCACGTTGAGCACCTTGGCTCTCGGCAAGCCGAAACGGGAGGCTCGCGCCGGCTCGACCTCGACCAGGTCGCCATTCTTGGCGCCGTTCTGGAATTCCTTGTCGACGATCAGTTCGGGCTGGCGCCGTTCCACCGGTTCGATACGGAAGGTGCCGTCCTGCAGGATGCGAAAGATACCGAGCACGGCATCGGTGCGCTTTTCGAAAATCTTCACCACCCGCCCGGTGTAGGCGGGGCCGCCCAGGGCGACGTTCGTGTCGTCGGCGGGAAAGGTCTTGGCCAGCACGCGGTCGCCAATGCCGGGCGCCGGTCCACTGCCACTGCGCGACAGGCGGATGGAAACGATGGGCGGCGGCCCATTGGCTGTGTGTTCGGTTGGGCGCGCCAAGAGCACGCCATCGGCATCGCGGTCGAAAATATCGAGGACCGTGACATGGGGCAGGGCACCGACGCGGGCCAGCCCCTTGCGCTCCTTGGTGAGGACGCCTTCGTCCTGCAGGTCGCGCAAAATATCCTTCAGCCAGATGCGGTCGTCGCCGCGCAGCGCGAACGCCTTCGCGATGTCGCGCTTGCCGGCGCGATCGGGATTTTCGGCAATGTAGCGCAGGATTTCGTCACGCGACGGCCGATAGTCGTCCTTGACCTTGGCCCTGGTGTCGGCGGTGCGCGGATCGCCGTGGGTTCTGCCGGTGATCTTGCGCGCCACGCTGTCCTACCCTTTTTTCTTCGCGGCCGGCTTCTTCGCAGCCGGCTTCTTGGCGGCTACTTTCTTGGTTGCCGGAGCTTTGGCCGCGGCCGCCTTGCGGAACGGCTTCTTGCCGCCGCCGCCCTTGGCTTCCTTCTCGGCAATCAGCGCCAGCGCATCCTCCATCGTCACCGACTGGGGATCCTTGCCCTTGGGCAGCGTAGCATTGACCTTGCCGAAATTCACGTAAGGCCCGTATTTGCCGTCGCGCACGACGATCTTGCCGCCGCCATCGGGGTGGTCGCCGAGCTCCTTGAGCGCAGCGGCCGTGCCGCCATTGCGGCCACCCTTGCCCTTCAGCTGCTTCTCGGCGATCACCGACACGGCGCGGTTGAGGCCGATCGAGAACACGTCCTCGATGCTTTCGAGATTGGCATAGGTGCCGTCATGCAGCACGAACGGACCGTAACGGCCGAGCCCGGCCGAGATCATCTTGGCCGTTTCCGGATGCTGGCCGACATCGCGCGGCAGCGACAGCAGCGCCAGCGCCTTTTCGTGGTCGATCGACTCTGCCGTCCAGCCCTTGGGCAGGCTGGAGCGCTTGGCTTCCTTGCCGTCGCCGCGTTGCAGATAGGGGCCGAAGCGGCCGCTGCGCAGCGTGATTTCCTCTGACGTATAGGGGTCCTTGCCGATGACCTTGGTGCCGTCTTCGCCGCCGCCATTCTCGCCATTGGAGTTGGCGGCATCGCCGAGCTGGCGGGTGAAGGAGCATTCGGGATAGTTGGAGCAGCCGACAAAGGCGCCGAACTTGCCGAGCTTCAGCGACAGATTGCCGGTGCCGCATTTCGGGCAGATGCGTGGATTCGAACCGTCTTCGCGCGCGGGGAACACCAGCGGCGCCAGCTCTTCATTGAGCGCATCCAGCACGTCGGTGACGCGCAGTTCCTTGATGTCGGCGACGGCGCCGGAAAAATCCTTCCAGAAATCGCGCAGCACGTCCTTCCAGGCGAGCTTGCCGTCCGAAATCTCGTCGAGCTTTTCCTCGAGGGACGCGGTGAAGTCGTACTCGACATAGCGCTTGAAGAAGCTTTCGAGGAAAGCCGACAGCAGCCGGCCCTTGGCCTGCGGCACCAGCCGGCGCTTGTCGATGGTGACATAGTCGCGGTCCTCGAGCGTCTTCAGGATCGCCGTATAGGTAGAAGGCCGGCCGATGCCGAGCTCTTCCAGCTTCTTGATCAGCGACGCTTCGGAGTAACGCGGCGGCGGCTCGGTGGTGTGCTGGGTGGCGTTGATCGCCTGGCGGGCAAGCTGCTCGCCGGCACGGATCTCGGGCAGGCGACGATTTTCCTCGTCTTCCGCATCGTCGTCCTTCTGGTCGGTGTATGCGGCGATGAAACCGTCGAACCGAACGACCGAACCGATGGCACGCAGCTCCGCGGTGCGCGATCCATTGACCGCCTCGATCTCGGCGGTGGTGCGCTCGATTTCGGCCGGCTGCATCTGGCTGGCGATGGCGCGCTTCCAGATCAGCTCATAGAGCCGCATCTGGTCGGAATCGAGATATTGCCTGACCGATGCCGGGGTACGCATGAAATCCGTCGGGCGGATCGCTTCGTGCGCTTCCTGGGCGTTCTTGGCTTTGGCCGTATATTGGCGCGGCTTTTCCGGCAGGTATTTCGGACCGAATTCCTTGGCAATGGCATCGCGTGCGGCGTCGATCGCCTCGGGTGCCATCTGCACGCCGTCGGTTCGCATATAGGTGATCAGACCGGTGGTCTCGCCGCCGATCTCCATGCCTTCATAGAGGCGTTGCGCCACCTGCATGGTGCGGCTGGCCGAGAAGCCGAGACCCGACGAGGCGGCCTGCTGCAGCGTCGAGGTGGTGAAGGGCGGGCCGGGATTGCGCTTGGTCGGCTTGGCTTCCACCGACACCGCCTTGAAGGTCGCGCCTTCGAGCATCGACTTGATGTCGTCGGCCTGCGC
>NZ_RZPF01000219.1:0-7033 GCF_004022735.1 Mesorhizobium sp. M7A.F.Ca.AU.001.01.1.1 | reverse complement strand
CGGCATGGTGCACCAGCATTTTCATCTGGCGCCAAGGCTGACGGTGCTGGAGAACCTGCTGATAGGCATTCCCGGCAAGACAGGGCGGATCGACCGCGCCGGCGGGCTGGCGCGGCTGGCCGAGATCGGCCGCCAGCATGGGCTGACGCTTGATCCCGATCTTCCGGTCTCGGCGCTGTCGGTCGGCGAGCAGCAGCGGCTCGAAATCGTCAAGGCACTGTTTCGCGGCGCCAGGCTCTTGATCCTCGACGAGCCGACGGCGGTGCTGGCGCCGAGCGAGGTCGACGGGCTGTTTTCGGCGTTGCGGTCGATGGCGGCGCAAGGGCTCGGCATCATTTTCATTTCGCACAAGCTCAACGAGGTGCGGGCACTGACGCATCGCTGCACAGTGCTGCGGCATGGGCGCGTCGCCGGCCGCGTCGACGATCCCGCCAACACGACATCGTCCGCAATGGCGCAACTGATGTGCGGCCATGAGATCGTGCCGCCGGCGCGGGGACAGTCGACGCCCGGTGCTGCGGTGCTGACCCTCGACGGCATTTCCACCTCGCGTCATTCGGGTACGGCGCTGCGCGACGTGTCGCTTGCCGTGCGTGCAGGCGAGATCCTCGGCATTGCCGGCGTGTCGGGCAATGGCCAGCGCGCGCTGGCGGAGGTCATCTCCGGCGTGCGCGTACCTGACGCCGGCCGGATGACGATCGCCGGCCAGAAAGTCTCACGCTTTTCGCCGCGCGAAGTGCAGGCGCTCGGTCTTGGCCGCATCCCGGAAGACCGTATGACGACGGGGCTGGTTACCAACCTGCCGCTCGCGGATTCGATGGTGTTGCCGCGCATCGGCACCGCCGCGTTCAGCAGCAAGGGCCTGCTCAAGCCGGATACGATCCGCGCCTTCGCGGAAGAGCAGATCAAGGCCTATGATATAAGGTGCCCCGGGCCGATGACCCGCGCGGGAGCGCTGTCCGGCGGCAATCTGCAGAAGGCGCTCTTGGCACGCGAACTGGCCTTCGACCCGAAGGTTCTGATCGTCTCGCAACCGACGCGCGGGCTCGATATCGGCGCGGCGCGTTTCATCCACGAAAAGTTCCTCGACATGCGGGCCAAGGGCTGCGGCATCATCGTCATCGGCGAGGATCTGGAAGAGCTGCTGGTGCTCTGCGATCGCATCGCGGTGATGTATGAGGGCCGCATTGTCGGCACGCTCGACAGCGCCGATGCAACGATCGCACAGCTCGGCCTGATGATGACCGGGGCGGAGGGGCACAGCTGATGTTTCGCCTGGAAGTCCGCACCTCTACGCCGGCCTGGTTCAACCTCGCTTTGCCGCTGCTGGCTATCGGCGCGACGCTTGTCCTGTGCAGTGGCCTGATCGCGCTGGCCGGCGCCGGCGTGCTCGATGCGTATGGCGTGATGTTCACGGCCTCGCTGGGCGACAGCTATGCGATCACCGAAACGATGGTGCGCGCCGCGCCGATGATCTTCACCGGACTGGCGGTGGCGGTCGCCTTCCGGGCAAAATTCTGGAACATCGGCGCCGAGGGTCAATTGCTGGCCGGCGCGGTGGCCAGCTGCTTTGTCGGCGCCATCCCGATGCCGGGACCGCTCGCCATGGTGTTGATGGCGGTCGCAGGCGCTGCGGCCGGGGCCGCGGTCGCGCTGGTGCCGGCGACCCTCAGGGTAAAATTCAAGGTCGACGATGTCGTCAGTTCGCTGCTGCTCAACTCGGTCATCTACTACGCGCTGATGGCGCTGATCGAAGGACCGTGGAAGGACTCCTTCAGCGGCTATCCGATCTCGCCGCCGATAGAGGATTCGGCCAATTTCCCTGTGCTGATCGAAGGTACAAGGCTGCATCTCGGCGTTATCGTGGCGCTGCTGGCGGCACCGCTGATCTGGTTCCTGATCGTGCGCACCACGCTCGGCTTCAGGATAAGGGTCACCGGCGAAAACCCGGAAGCGGCCAGATATGGCGGCATCCATGTCGAGCGCGTGCTGATCTCGACAGCGCTGCTGTCCGGCGCGCTGGCCGGACTGGCCGGCGTCGGCGAGGTCGGCGGCGTGCATTTCCAGGTGATGAGCGACATCTCGCCGGGCTACGGCTATTCCGGCATCGTCGTTGCCATGCTGGCGCGGCTCAACCCGCTTGGCGTCGTGCCGGCGGCGATCTTCCTTGCCGCCGTGATGACCGGCGCCGAGGCGATGTCGCGGGCGACCGGCGTGCCGGCCTTCCTCAGCGATGTCATCCAGGGCACTGCACTGCTCGCCATGCTGGTGGCGCTGCTGTTCACCGCCTATCGCATCCGCCGCGTCGGGGTTGCCCGATGAGCGCGGTGTTCGAACAGATCTTCCAGGTCGGTTTTCTGGCCGCGATCATTCGTATCGCCACGCCGCTGGCTTTTGCAACGCTGGGCGAAATGTTCTCGGAACGGGCCGGCGTGCTCAATCTCGGCATCGAAGGCATCATGCTTTTGTCGGCGATGACAGGCTTCACCGCTGCCAGCCTCAGCGGCAGCCTGTGGCTCGGCGTGCTGGCGGCGGTGCTGACCGGCATGCTGATGGGTGCGCTGCATGCGTTGTTCACGGTGGTGCTCGGCCTCAGCCAGCATGTCTGCGGCATCGGCGTGACGCTGTTCTCGTCGGGCCTTGCCTATTTCCTCTACCGGCTGATCTTCGGCCAGCAGTCTGTGCCGCCCAACATCAATGGTTTTCAGACGCTGCCGATCCCCCTCCTCTCCGACATTCCGGTGCTCGGGCCGGCGGTGTTCAACCAGTTCGCGCTGGTCTACATGGCGATCCTGGCCATTCCGTTGGCCGCTTTCATACTCTACCGCACGCCATGGGGCCTGTCGGTGCGCATGGTCGGTGAAAATCCGCGTGCCGCGGATTCGGCCGGTGTCAGCGTCATCGCCACACGCTTCCAGGCGGTTGTCCTCGGCGGCGCGCTGATGGGGCTGGCCGGCGCCTTCCTGTCGATGGCGCAGTTCAACGCCTTCACCTTCGGCGTCGTCTCCGGGCGCGGCTGGGTGGCGATCGCGCTGGTCGTCTTCGGCCGCTGGGATCCATGGCGCTCGGCGGGTGCGGCACTTCTGTTCGCCTTCGTCGATGCCTTGCAGCTGCGCATGCAGGCGAGCGGGCTCGGACACATCCCCTACGAGGCGTTCCTGATGCTGCCGTTCATCTTCACCATCGTCGCCATGGCTGTGATGTCGCGCAACGCGGTGGCGCCGTCGGCGCTGCTCAAGCCATTTCGCAGGGAGGAGCGTTAGCAAGCAGGGCTTGGTGCCATTTCCTCTCCCTCCGGAGGGGGGAGAGGTGGCGCTGCGAAGCCGCGACGGAGTGGGGGAACCACCCGGCAACCGTCGCGACGGACATTGGAAGGCCACTAGGCGCAAGAATCTTCCTGCACCGCGCCCAAGGGTCGCCCCCACTCCGTCGACCCCCACTCCGTCGAGCTGCGCTCGACACCTCTCACCCGATCGACGGGGGAGAGGAAGGGCGCCAGGCGTCGCCTCACATCGCGGTAAAACCGTTGTCGACGAACAGATGCGTGCCGTTGACGAAGCTCGACTCGTCGCTGGCCAGGTAAAGCGCCGCCCTCGCCACCTCTTCCGGCTCGCCGATGCGGCCCTGCTGCGCGGCCAGCGCTGCGTCCGAGACATCGACGCCGAGCCTGCCGAGGTCGGCAACCTCGCGCAGGCCGTGCGGCGTGCGGATGAAGCCCGGGCAGACGGCGTTGCAGCGGATGTTGCGGTCGCGGAACTCGACGGCGATGGCGCGGGCGAACATGTGGCAAGCGCCCTTGGTGGTGTCGTAGAGCACTTCGTTGGGAGTAGCCGCCACCGCCGAGATCGACGAGGTGCAGACGATCGAGCCGCCGCCCGCCGCAATCATGCCGGGCAAAACGGCGCGCGTCATCAGGAACATCGAGCGCACATTGACGGCATGCAGCCAATCCCATTCCTGCACCGTGGTCTCCAGGAAGGGCTTTATCACGATGGTGCCGGCGTGGTTGAACAGCACGGTGATGGGCCCGAGTTTTTCGATAGCACCCTTCACGGCGGCTTCGACCTGTGCCTCGTCGGAGACGTCGGCGACAAAATGCTCGGCGACATGGCCGCGTGCCCTGATTGTCGCTGCGGTTGCGGCGGCCGCCTCGCCGTTGCGGTCGATGATCGCCACCTTGGCGCCTTCGGCGGCGAACAACTCCGAGGCTGCTCCACCCATTCCCGTCGCGCCGCCCGAAATGATGGCGACCTTGCCGGCCAGTCTTGTGCCCATTTTTTTTGCCCCTTATGTGACGATTTCGCTTTGCTGGTTGGGTGATGCTACCGCGCCGGCGCCGGGCGGCCAATCCACGAATTGAGTGCCGCGAGGGCAAGGCCATAGGTCCATTCGGACGCAGACCCGAAAACGGACGCGCCATACGGATCGGCCGCCCGAGTGCCCCTGTAAGCAAGTGGCTACCAACTTCCCGTCACCTAAGAGAAAATTATTCTAGATTTGACCGAAAAATAGCAATCGACAAAGTCTACAAGTTTTATAGATTAACAGACGAGACGGAGGTCGATATGTCCTATATCCAGAACGCCCAGACGGATCGCAGTGGTCAGCGGGCGGCCAATGCCCAGACCTTCCGCCCGGCCTATGCCGGGGCTTTCGCCTATCTCGTCTTTGCCCTTGCGTTCGTGTTCACCGGGGCCGTTGTTCTGGGTCTTATTCCCTGAGTCGTCAGATCGACCGGGGTTAGCTGCCCCACCACTTACAGGCAATTGGAGTTGAATGAACCGAATCCTCGGCGTGCTTTCGCGCGCCCGACACCACGGAGGACATGGCAATGCCGATCGAGTTCACGCATATTCCCGGCAAGACCGCCGATGCCGCGGTTCCCTTTTTCTACGACTTTGCCGAGACCGCGACCAAGCTCGGGCTGATCGAGGACGGCGGCTTCCGCAAGATCGTCGTCGACGATTCGGCCGGACTGCTGACCAACATGGATCTTGCGGCCCAGGTGCTCGATCGCACCTCGTCGCTGGAAGTCGTGCTCACCCATTGGGCGGGCGTGGTCGAACCGACTGTGGCGGCCCGACAACTGGCGTCGATCGACAGGCAAAGCGGCGGACGCCTGGCGCTGAGAATGATCAGCGAGCCGCTGAGCGATGCCGACGCCGAAACACGGCCGGTCGGGCACACCGTCATCTGGCAGCGAATAGACGAATATCTGGTGCTGCTGAAGCGGCTGTGGTCGAACGACCGGCCCTTCGACCACGAAGGAACGTTCTACAGCATCAAGGGCGGCTACGTGCCGCGCAAGGGACCGCACGGCGCCGACCTGGTCATCCGCATGGGCGGGCAGTCCGGAACGGCGCTCAAGGTGGCCGGCCGGCATGCCGATGTCTTTGAACTGGCGCCGGGCTCGATCGACGAGATCCGGCAATTGATGGAGCGGGTGCGTCGCTCCGCCGCCGAACATGGCCGGGCCGGCAAGCTGCGCTTCGCGCTTCCGGTCGGGATTCACCAGGGTGCTTCCGCCTCCGGCCACAAGGCGGTCGATGTTGCCGGGCCGCCAGCCCAGGCCGCCCTGTCGCTGCTTGCCTATGCAGCCCTCGGGATCGATGAATTCATGATTGTCGGCGTCGACACGCCACGCGAGATCGCAACGCTCGGCCGGGAAACGATCGCCCTGCTGCGCAATTCGCTGGCGCGTCGCGAACACGAGGCATTCCAGCCTGGAGCATATGCGTCTCGTGCAGGATTGGAGACGCGCGCAACGGGCTGAAGTCCTTCAGCCTTTTGTTGCCTCGGGCCTGTCGCCAAGCCGCGACAGGCCTTCAATGACAGCGCCCGAATCCGCCAGCGCGCCGAAGACGCCATCTTCGACCGTCACCATATGAAGCGCGGCCTCGTGGGCTTGTTTGTCGCCGCTGGCGCAGGCGTCGGAAATCGTCAGGCATTGAAACTTGCGGTCGCAGGCTTCGCGCAGCGTGGTGTGGACGCAGACATCCGTCGTGCATCCGGAAAACATGAGATGCGTGATGCCTTGCGCGCGGAGCACAAGCTCGAAATCCGTATAGGTGAAGGCGCTGTTGCAGGTCTTGTCGACGATGATGTCGTGCGGTGCCACGTCGATCTCCGGAACGATCTGGAACCCCGTGCCCGAGCGCAGCAGGATATCGGTGCCGTCGAGACCGGAGCGCTTGCGGCGCCATTTTTCGTAAGGCGTCATATCGGCCATGTCGGCCCTATAGCCCTGCCTGGTATGGATGACCCTGACGCCGGCCCTGCGCGCGGCCGCGATCAGCCGGCTCACCGTCGGCAGGATCGCCCTCAGAGGCGACGGGTCATAGCCCTGCCTGGCGAAGTAGCCCGTCGTCGACAGGAAATCCTGCTGCAGGTCGATGACGATCAGCGCGGTGTTTTCGGCCACCAGCCTGCCGTCAAAGGGAAAGTCGAAGGGCGTTGCCTTGATCATCCGGGGGCTCCCTGCTTGGCCGCTACCATAGTGGATCAACGCGATGACACCAGATGCTGGGCGTCGTGCAGGCGTCGATAGATGCCGCCGGCACGGATCAGTTCGCTGTGCGACCCCTGCTCGACGACGCCCGACTCCGAGACGACGACGATGCGGTCGGCGCCGCGGATCGTTGCCAGCCGGTGTGCGATGACCAGCGTGGTTCGGCCCTCGGCAAGTTCGGCCAGCGACTTCTGGATTTCGCGCTCGGTCTCGGTGTCGAGCGCCGACGTCGCCTCGTCGAGGATCAGGATCGGCGGGTTCTTCAAGAACATACGGGCAATCGCCAGCCGCTGCTTCTGGCCGCCGGACAGTTTTACGCCGCGCTCGCCGATGATCGTATCATAACCGGCCGGCAGGCCTGATATCATGCCGTCGAGCTGCGCCCGCCGCGCGGCATCGGCGATGGCGTCGTCGGAGGCGCCGAGACGGCCATAGGCAATGTTTTCGCGGATCGAGCCGCCGAACAGGAAGACATCCTGCTGGACAATGCCGATCTGGCCGCGCAGCGAAGCGAGCGTCATGTCC
>NZ_RZPF01000218.1:0-1660 GCF_004022735.1 Mesorhizobium sp. M7A.F.Ca.AU.001.01.1.1 | reverse complement strand
GAAAAAAAAGATGACTTCGTAGAACCGCGGCAGCAGCGAGCATATGGTGGTCTTGCCGGCACCTGACGGCCCGACGAAGGCGATGGTTTCGCCGGCGCGGATGGTGAGATCGATATCCCTGAGCACCGGCTTGCCGTCGCCATAGCCGAAGCTCACACCGCGATATTCGATGGAGCCCTTGAGGCCGCTGGCGGTAACGGCACTGGGCCGGTCGGCGATGTCGGGTTCGGTGTCGAGCAACTCTGTGTAGCGGCGGAAGCCGGCAATGCCTTTTGGATAGGTCTCGATCACCGAATTGATCTTCTCGATCGGCCGCACGAAGACGCCGACCAAAAGCAGGAAGCCGACGAAGCCGCCATTGCTCAGGCCTCCCGTAATGACGAGGTAGCTGCCGGCAATCATGACCACGAGCTGGATCAGCCTTATGCCCATGTAGTTCAGCGAATTGCTGGCCGACATGATGCGGTAGGCGTCGAGCTTGGTCTGGCGGTAGCGCTGGTTGTCATGTGCGAACAGCGTGCGCTCATGCTCCTCGTTGGCGAAGGCCTGGACGACGCGCATGCCGCCGACATTCTCCTCGATGCGGACGTTGAAATCGCCGACACGCCGGTAGAGCGCCTGCCAGTTGCGCTCCATGCGGTCGCCGTAGCGCATCGTCACCCAGGCGATCAGAGGCACGATCACCGCCGTGATCAGCGCCAGATGCATGTTGACCGTGAACATCAGCACGAAGGCGCCGGCGAACGTCATGATGGCGATGAACAGGTCCTCGGGGCCATGATGCGCGATCTCGCCGATCTCCTCGAGATCCTTGGTGACGCGACCGACGAGATGGCCGGTCTTGTGGTTGTCGTAGAAGCGGAACGACAGTTTCTGCAGATGATCGAAGCTCTTGCGCCGCATCTCGGTCTCGATGTTGATGCCAAGCATGTGGCCCCAATAGGTGACGACCGCCATCAGCACCGTGTTGAGCAGATAGATTACCAGCAGCCCGGCCGAGGCGATGATGATCAGCGTCCAGTCCTGCCGTGGCAGGAGCTGGTCGACGAAGGTGCGGACCGCCATGGGAAAGCCAAGTTCGAGCAGGCCGGCCAGCACCGCGCAGGAGAAGTCGAGCGCGAACAGCCCCTTCCAGGGCGCGTAATAGGACAGGAAACGTCTGATCATCGAGGTGAACCGCAAGCTGTCTTGATGGACGCGGCGAGGGCACCGGCCGCCATCGATGGGCGCTGCTTACAATCGGCAGGGCAGGGCCGGCAATATGCCAGGGCCGACTTCATTGCCTGCCTTTCCACATCAGCGCCATGAAATAGGGGCCGCCGACGAAGGCGGCGATGAGCCCGGCCGGCACCTGCCAGGGAAAGATCAGCGTCCGGCCGGCCCAGTCGGCGGCAACGAGGATCAGCCCGCCTGTCATGGCCGAGGCCAGAAGCTGCGGCACGGCACGGCGGAAGCCGAGCATGCGCGCGAGATGCGGCGCCATCAGGCCGACGAAGCTCAGCGGGCCGATGACCAATGTCGCGGTTGCGGTGGCCAGCGCGGTAAGTGCCAGCAGAATGGCGCGAACCCGTCCAAGCCGCAGGCCAAGGCCACGCGCGGCAGTTTCGCCGAGCGGCACTATATCGAGCCAGCGCGCCGTCAGCGGCGCCAGCGCGAGGAC
>NZ_RZPF01000217.1:0-8738 GCF_004022735.1 Mesorhizobium sp. M7A.F.Ca.AU.001.01.1.1 | reverse complement strand
ACCTTGCCGCGATAATGCAATTCACCGCCCTCGAACTCTGCCATTCCGAGCGCCGCCAGCCCTTCGGCCGCATCGGAGATGGTGAAGCCGGCGATGACGAAGTCGTCCGACAGCAGCGCCTTGGTCTTGGTCCAGCTTTTGCTTCGGCCGCTCTGATAGATGGCCGTGGCGCGCTTGGAGACGACACCCTCCAGCCCCAGTTCCGACGCCTGGTCGTAGAGCCCCTGCCCCGAGCCCTCGACATGGTCGGAGAACTGGATGGCGGAATTGGCGCCGAGGCCCGACAGCATCTGCGCGAGCAGCGCCTTGCGCCGGACCAGCGGCGCCTTGGTCAGGTCCCAGCCGTCGAGATGGAGAAGATCGAAGGCGTAGAAATGGAGCTTGCTGCCGGCGCCCTCGGCCAGCGCATCCTGCAGCAGCGCGAAACGGCTGATGCCCCGGGCGTCGAGCACCACGATCTCGCCATCGATGATGGCGTCGCAGCACGGCAGTTTGGCGAACGCATGCGGCAGGTCGCCATAACGCTTCGTCCAGTCGATGCCGCCACGGGTGATCAGCTTGACCGCGCCCTCAGTGAGATGCGCCATGGTGCGGTAGCCGTCGAATTTGATCTCGTGCAGCCAGACTTGTTTGGTGTCTTCGCCATCGGGCGGTTTTGGCACCTGCGTCGCCAGCTGCGGCTCGATACGGGCAAGCATGGGGGCCTTGAAGGCGCCCGGCAGCGTGCCGGGCTTCAGCGATCCCTGTCTGGGCGCGGGTTTGGCGGCGGGCTTTGCCGGCGCCGCCAGCTCCTCGATGCGCAATCCGGATTTGACGCTCTCCGGCCGGGCCGTGAGGATGTCAAGCGCAGTGTCGGCCGCGAGGTCGCGCTCTTTGAACAGCAGCCAGTTCTTCTTGTTTTCGTCCTCGCCGGGTTTCGGCTTCAGCCGGGTCAGCATCCAGCCGCCATTGAGCTTGGCGCCGGCCAGCCGGAACTTGAAGGCGCCGGTGCGCAAGCTCTTTTCGACATCGTCCATCGGCGCCCAGCTGCCGGTGTCCCAGACGATCATCGGCCCGCCGCCATACTCGCCTTCGGGAATGACACCCTCGAAGTCGATATATTCGAGCGGATGATCCTCGGTCTCGACCGCCAGCCTTTTGTCGGCCGGATTGAGCGAAGGCCCGCGCGGCACCGCCCAGCTCTTCAAGACATCGCCGACCTGCAGTCGGAGATCATAATGGTCTGCGGTGGCGTGGTGCTTGTGCACGACGAAGCGGTTGCCGTCGCTGCTGACGAGCCCGCCAACCGGTTCCGGCGTCTTGGCGAATTCGCGTTTGGCGCGATAGGCTTTGAGCTTTGGTGGAGTTGTCATCGCAAAGATCGAAGCACGGCGGCCAGGAACAAGCCAGTCACGCTCTCAATCGTCAGCGGCCGGCGTCAACTCGAGCTCCGCCGGCGACAGCCCTTGCTGCAACTGGCTCAGCCGGAATTCGTCGACCCAATAGGCCTCGCCATCGACCAGAACCCGGGCTTGGTAGGTGCCCTCCGAAAAACGCTGCTCGGTGATGTAGACCTTGTGACGATCGAGCGCTTTGCGCACCGCGGCGCGTTTGGAATTCTGACCTGTGACGGGACTGAACATGACACTGCCCTCGGTCGCCCTGACACGCAACGCGGCCGCTGTCGGCGGCCTTGCGACTGGCTCCAAGGATGCCGGAGACGAGGTGTCCTGTCAATTTCGTGGCAGTGCAGGTTGCAGTCCGGTTAAATTTTGCAGTCTTTTGAAGATGCTCGGGTCTCGGCCTGAATCACGATGTGAAGCGCGCGAAGACGAAGCCGCGCGTGATCGTGCCTGTTGCCGCCAGCCTACGAAGCGGCCGGCATACCCGAATGAGTGGATTTTCGGACTTCCCCGATGAGATCGAGTGTCGCTGCCGCGACCTCGGCAACCTGAAGCCGCTGCACACAATAGACCCCACCGGGGTTGTTTTCTTTACAAACACCTGGAGCGATGCATGGACAGGGCATGACCGGCTGGAGCGTCCGGTTCGGGACACCGAACGGGCCCCATTGCTCAGGCGACGTCAGGCCGTACAACCCCACCGCTGGAGTTCCGACAGATGCCGCGATGTGCATCGGGCCGCTCTCATTGCCTAGAAAGATTGATGCTTCGGCCAACAATGCCGTCAGGACTTCAAGCGAGGCCTTTCCGACGACACTGGCGACCGGCGACGCCGCCACTTCAAGGATCCTTTGCGCGGCAAGCCCCTCATCCGGCCCACCAACGAGCAGAGATCGCAACCCGGTTCTGGCGTATACCTCGTCGATGACCGCAGCAAAATGTTGCGGCGGCCAACAACGCCCTTCGAACCTGGCGCCGGCATGCACGGCCACATATGACTTCTTTGCCAAAGCGTTTTCCGCAAGAATCCTGGCACACTCTTCCTGGGCGGTCCCGTTCGGCTGCAGCCGAGGCGTTGGGTCCTGACAATCCAACCCAAGCGCGTGGAGTGGAGACAGGTTCCTGTAGAGATAATGGGGGCCGCCCTGTCCGAAAGTCGCGGCGAGAACGTTTGCAAGCTGGATTTCCCAGAACTTCATCGGATGCTCGGAAGGATCGAAGCCGACGCGAAGTGGAGCGCCGATCAAACGATGCATTATCCGCGAGGTTTTTGAATCGGTAAGGTCGATGCTAAGATCGAATTTTCGACGCCGCAGATCAGAGATGACGCCACGATAGTCGCTCAAACGCTTGAGCAGAGTCCTTCCTCTGCCGCGGGATTCAAAGCCAACGGCAACATCGGCGATCCCTTGCGCGACGATGAACTGCTTGAGTCCCGGCGCACAAAGCATGGTTACCGATGCTTGTGGATAAGAAAGACGCAGGTTGCGAACCAAAGCAGATGTCAGAACGACATCTCCAATGTACTTCGTTTGAATAATGAGGATGGAACGAATCCCATCTCCTAAACTTGCATTCATCGAGGTGATCTGCCGAAAACGCCAATTTGAGAAATTCTGCCGACGACACTCATTTCTGAACGTCAAGCGCGCTTTCAAATATAGAGCCAACCAACCCTGTCAACAACCTTGCCGGCCTTGGTGCCTCTTTGCATCGGTCGTCGGCAGGACCGGCAAACGCTCGTCCTCAGTCCTTCAATCGCCGCAAGCGGCGCGTCAGGCCCTGAACGGCTTTGAGCAGCCGGGGGCGCGACCGCGTCATGCCTTCGACCCGGCTGCGCAACAGAATGGCTGCGTTCGCAGCCCTGCCCCGCACCGTCACCGGTTCGCAGATCTCGGCCAAAACCGAACTCGCGGCACCAATATGTTGCTTGTAGCCCTGGCCGCCGACCGACAGGTCGAAATAGTCGAAGCCCCGCTCGCATCCCCACATCATCAGCTTGCCCATCGTCGTCAGGCCGGGTGAGACATTGGCGACCGCGTTCTGGTCGATGCCCAGCAGGAGGGCGTGAAGTGTGCCTTTTCTGACCAGCACATAGATGGAGGCGAGCCAGGCTTCACCGACGCGTAGACCGAAGAGCCGCACAGATCCATTGGACAGGCCTTGCAGCGCCGCGGCGCGGTAGAAATCGACGACCGGGACCTGCGTCAGGAGGTCGAAACGCCCAAGCTCACGAAAACGCTTCAGCCGCAATTCCAGCAGCACATCCAGGAGCTCCTCGGTCAGATCAGGCGTGTCGGCCTCGACCAGAGCGAGGCCACCAAGCTGTTCGAAGCCGCGGCAATGCTTGCGGAAGGCCTTGGCAAAGGACGGCTTGCAGATCCGCTTGATGAGCGTCTCCGGGTCGCCGTGCAGGACGAGGCCGGAGGTGACCTGGATGGAGTCGCGCGCCACCGAAAGCAGTGCCAGCGGATTGACGAGGCCGTGGATCTGCTGCGGGATCCCCGCGATATGGATGCGATCCGCCGGTGGCAGAACGGCACGGACCGCCGCCCACATGGCGTCGGCACTCTGCCTGGTCCACGCTCTCCCATCCGCCAGCAGCGGCACCGAGTAGTCGCACACGCGGCAGCTCAGCCATTCGATGACGTGGTGGCCGAGGGCCCGGCGCCGCATCAGCGGCAGCAGCATGGCCGGCGCGCCGGTCATGGCGTCACTCACCTCGATGACGACCAGGTCCGCGTCCTTGGGCATCAGCCGTGCGGCGATTCCTTCGACCCAGGCATAGTGCTGATGGGCAGTGCAGACGCCGTGCGCCTCAAGCAGCAGCCATAGCAGCCTTACGGTATCGAAACTGGTGTGCAGCCGAGCCGTGAAGTGCGCGGTTGCATCAGCGTTGGCGACAGTCGGGGAAAACCGCCCACCGGGCAAATCCCTTATCGGAGTCGTTCGCGCCGCGTAGCTTGCCACATGCTTCTCCCGTCATTCCGATCCCCCACGCAGGCGCCGCAAGTCCCGCATCAGTCCCTGGAGCCTCTTCAGCAGCCGAGGTTTGGAGCGCACGAACACCTCGGTCCGGTTGCGGACCTCGATGGCTGCGCTCACGGCGCTGCCTCGCACCGTAATCCCGTGGCAAAGCTCGCGCAGGCCCGAACCCACGGCACCCATATGTTCCTTGTAACTCTGGTTGCCGACCGACAGGTCGAAATAATCGAAACCGCGGCCGCGCGCCCAGCTCATCAACTTGCCCATGATCAGAAGTCCCGGCGAGACATTGGGCACCGCGCCCTGATCGATTGAGATCAGCAGAGCATGAACGGTGACTTGATGGATCAGCAGGTATTGTACGGCGATCAGAGCTTCACCAACACGCAACCCGAAGAGCCGCACCGACCCATCCGACAGGCCCTCGAGAGCGGCGTTTCGATAGAAGTCGACAGCCGTCGCCTGCGTCAGCAGGTCGAAGCGGCCCAGTTCGCGAAAGCGGCTGAGCCGCATCCGGACCAGGCCGCCGAAGATGACCTCCACCAGGGCCGGCGTGTTGGCTTCGACCAGTTCCACGTCGCCAAGCCGTTCGAGGCGGCGCCAGTCCTTGTTGAAGGCCTTGACGAAGGATGGCCGGCATAGGCGCTTGAGCACGGTTTCCGGGTCGCCGTCGATGGCGAGGCCGAAGCTGGTATGCAGGGAATCGCGCGTGGCTGCGAGCAAGGCCAGAGGGTTGGTGACGCCGCTGATCGATTGCGGAATTCCCGTGATCTGGATGCGGTCCGCCGGCGGCAGCACGGAACGCACCGCAGCCCACGCGGCCTGCGCCGATTGCATCGTCCACGGGCTGGCATCTGCCAGCAGCGGTGCCGAATAGTCGCAAACGCCACAGCTCAGCCATTCGATCACCCGATGGCGGAAGGCCGGCCGCCGTATCAGCGGCACCAGCATTCGCGGCGCGCCCGTCACGGCATCGTTTACCTCCACGATGAGCAGTTCCGCACCTTCCGGCATTAGCCGCGCGACGATCCCCTCGGCCCAGGCATAATTCTGGTGGGCGGTGCACACACCGTCCGCCTGGAGGCGCAGCCAGAGCGGCCTCACCGCTTCCAAGCTGGTGTGGAGCCGCGCCGTGTAGGCATCGATGGCGACGACGGTGGCCGGATGGGAGGACTGGCCATCGGGCGAGCCGGTCACCGCAGCAATTTGCACCGCCTGGACTGCCATGTTTTTTCCTATCGCTTTGCCGTAGCGAACGGCAGCGTCCGCCGCCACGCGCCCAACCGGCTGTCGCGCGCCTCATCGGGATGCTCGATATTCCACATGCGGTGATGCGCGAAATACCACGATGCCACGAGCACGAACATCTCCGAGACGGCGGAACCCAACAACGCCCACGGCGGAGACGCGATTGCCAGCAGGGCCGCGATCAGCGCCAGCCCGACGACCGCGCCGCCCGTGGTGATGAACGCGACGATCCGAAAATCGCCGAGTATCTCAAGCACGATGCGGGGCATGATATAGAGCATGATCGGGACAAAATTCGCGATCACGAAAAGCCCGATGAACCAGGTCGAAGCGTCCTGGAGAGCCTGGGATTTTATCATCGGCAGGACGAACATGATCGCACATCCATAAGCAAGGCCGCCGAGCCCCATGACGAGCGCCCAGATCTTGGCCTGCGTCCAGACACGGCCTGTTTCATTGTTCCGCATCAGCCTGGCGAGATCCGGCTGCGTCATGTTGACGAACGCAAGGCTGATGATGCGCAGCGGAGCAAACAGCACCAGAACCGCCGCCAGCGGTGCGTAGGCGGCTGGCCCGGCAATGCCGGCGACCAGCAGCGCCAGACATTGACCCTGGATGTTGGTGGTGGTCGCGCTGAATGCCGACCAGCGCAGTTGGGGCCAGAGCCTGACATAGCGTCGGCGCGTCGGCATGCGGAAGCTGATGCGAAGCGAGCGCCGAGCCAGGCGGACCAGGACGAAAATGCCGAACACATTTGCGGCTGCAAGTGCATAGAATACGGTCTGCAGCGGGTCTTGGACCAACCAGATCGACAGCCCGGTCAGGACACAGCCGGCGACTGTAAAAGCGCCATCGCTGATGGAGACGACAACCTGCTGGCGCCGTGCGAAGAAAGCCGTGCGCATATGGCTGCGCAACGACCAGGCACCGACGAAGCAGCCGGCGGCAATTCCGCTTGGATCTCCAAGGACATGCATCAGAACAGCCGTGCCGACGGCCATCAGCAACGCCACGATCAGCGCCGCCGTTCCGAACGCCACGTCATAGGTATTGACGCCGGCGCTGTTGGTGCTCTTGCTCATCCAGATGCTGGCGGGAACAGCGGTGAGCGACCTGATATAGGACAGGCCGACCCCGCCCATCACCATGCCGATGGCGAAGAGGCCGTAGCCCTGCGCCGACAGCATGTGCAACAGCATGATGTTGAGGGCGAAATGAAAGCCGCTCTGCATCGCCTCGCCGCCGATCATCAGCACGAGGCGTCGAACCAGATGGCTCGGAAACGCTAACTTCACGGCCGTGTCTCCGCTGCGCGGGCAGCGGGCGCCCTGCCCGGCCGCGCGATGGTCGTCTTCAGCTTTTCGGCGGCGATCGCGGTGATCGCCGCGGCCGCGACCGGCTCGCTGAAGATCGCCTCATAGCGCGCGCGCCCGGCAGCGACAAACCCGCGCCAGGCCTCAGGGGCGAGGATGATCTCCTGCAATTTCGCGCCAAGAGCTACTGCGTCGCCGGGCGGAACATGCCAGCCGGTCTGCCCGTCGCTGACCACTTCCACCAGCCCGCCGATCGCCGACACAAGCGGCGGCCGGCCATAAGCCATCGCCTCGATGGCGACGCGGCCCAGCGATTCCGGACGCCGCGACGGCACGGTGACGATGTCGGCCCAGCGATAATGCTCCGAGGGATCGGGAATGAAAGGCAGGACTCCGACGCGCCCGGCAAGCCCCATCGTTTCGACCAGTTCGGCAAGCGCACGCTCGCGCTCGGTGCTTTCGAAGGCGCCGCCGACCAGCCGCACCTCGACCCTCGCCTGGAGTTCTGCCGGCATCGAGGCGATCGCCTCCAGCAGGACCTCCTGCCCCTTGATCCGGTTGATGCGGCCGAGCAGCAGCACCCGCAATGGTCGCTTGCCGTCATACGTCATTGGTTCGACCGCCGCCGGCCCGGCAACGCCGTTGTAGACGACATGCGCGCGCGCGGCCTTGGGGTCGCCGAAAGCGGCTCGCGTCGCGCGCGAGTTGAAGATCAGATCCGCATGGCTCCAGTGCATCAGGCCGACGAGTATCCTGCGCATGGCGCCTTCGGGGATCTCGTGGATGTGCAAGACGGCTTTGTGGGGCAGTAATCGCGCGGCCAGCGCATAGTCGGCCACGATCGAGGTGTTGACATAGACGAGGTCGCAGGCCTTGAGGCGCCGCCACGCCCTGAACACGGCAACCGGCAATCGCGCCATCTCGACTGTCGCAAGGCGCGCAATGGCCTGGCGCCTCAACACCCAGAGCGGTTCGAAGACGATCCGGCTGGCATGCGCTTCCAGGATCTGGACGATCGGCCCGCTGCGCGGCAAGACCACCTCGATGTCGGCCGACGGAAACGCGGCGCGCAGCGCAGCCACGCTCTCCGCGAAGCTGCGGTCAGAACCATAGAGTTCATAACCCTGATGAACGCAGGCAATCCGCATCTTTGTTTCCCGCCGGGTGCTGCAACCATCGCGCTGGGCGATTGTGGCAGAACCCCGTCCGCAAGAATCATGCCTGGTTCGATATGTCCGACTATCGGTTCGATATGTCCGACTGCCGGCCGTACGCCCCTGGCATTGCTTCGTTTCGATACAGCTACGCACAGAAGGGTTGACCGAGAATGAAACAACCACCGGGTTCAACACCGTTTTTTTACAACCCCGCGCCATGATCCCCTCCCAGGATACCGAAATCGGAAGATGGCACGAAAGTTGCGGTCTGCTCATTATAAATTAAGCAATATCTAATATATGAAATGTGTGAAAGTGCCGCCGGCCATGAAACCAGAAAAGCCCGCCATTCTAATCCTGGGGACCCGCGGCATACCCGCGGCCCATGGCGGCTTTGAAACCTTTGCCGAAAAACTGGCGCTGTTTCTTGTCGGGCGCGGCTGGAAGGTCGGCGTCTATTGCCAGGATGAGGTCGAGCGGATCGACCAGCGGGTGCGCAGCGAAACCTGGCGCGGCATCGAGCTCATTCACATCCAGGTCGCCTCCAAGGGACCGCGCGCGACCCTGGAATTCGACTGGCAATGCGCCCGCGATGCTGCCAGACGACAGGGCGTTTGCCTGGTGCTCGGCTATAATGGCGCGGTCTTCCGGAC
>NZ_RZPF01000216.1:0-8776 GCF_004022735.1 Mesorhizobium sp. M7A.F.Ca.AU.001.01.1.1 | reverse complement strand
TCGGCGTCACGATAGCCCGCGTCATGACCGACAACGGCTCCTGCTACAGATCAAAGGCCTTCGCCAAGGCCTGCCGCGATCTCGGCCTCAAGCACGTCAGGACAAGACCCTATACACCCAAGACCAATGGCAAGGCCGAGCGCTTCATCCAGACAGCACTGCGCGAATGGGCTTATGCCATCGCTTATCCGACTTCAGATCACCGCGCCGCAGAGTTGCCGGTCTGGCTGCACAGATACAATTGGCACCGTCCCCACGGGAGCCTAAAGTCCAAAACACCTATCAGTCGCCTCGCTCTAACCGAGGACAACCTGTTGAGGCTCCACAACTAGCTCGTCAGCGACGACACACCCGCTCGAGCACCCATAGACTATGATCACCGGCGCGGACTGGAAGAATACGGCTGCATCGCCCGAGCCGGCGGAACAGAAGATCTCGGCATCCAGTCAACGCTCGATACAAAGCGCGCGATCGAATGGCCCGAGCACAAGGGGATCAAAAAGCTTCTCAGACAATTGAGGACCCTTCGGACCCCAAAAGGGCTATAGCCTGATTTTGGGTTCGCACGCCTAGCTTCTTCTTGGCATTGTCCAAATGAAAAGCGATCGTGCGTGGCTTGATACCCAAGATGCGGCCGGTCACCCAGGCTGAATTACCCCGCGCTGCCCACCTCAGGCACTCATATTCGCGGGATGTCAGCGAAACCCCATCCACTGTTCGATCGCTCGGCAATTTGCGGCGAACGCAACGATGAAAGCAGGCCGCCATCAGTTGAAGAGCTTGTTCGTACCGCTCAGCGACCCGAAGAAATACTGGACGAGGCTCATCGGCGGCAAAAGTAACCGCAGCGATGCGGCCGCGGAGATCGACAATTGGGATCGTCAAACCGCAGCAGATGCTGAATTGAGCCGCCTCATCGAATAGCTGCTGTTGAGCCGGCGACATTTTATCGCCTCCCAAATTCGATCCCCAGTGAAACGGGCAGCCGCCATTTCGAGCACGCAAGACCACAGGATCGAGTTTCTCATACTGATTTTCCAGATACTGTCTGGTCCAGCGGGGTGGATAGTTTGAAATTAACCTCGGTTTGCCGGAAGGCCGTGCTGGCAAGGAGAGGTAGGCAAAGAAGATTAGGTCAAGTCGTCCGGCCGCCTCAGCCATGGCATCCCGGAAATCTGCCTCATCGATACTCTGTGACAGTCTTTCAAGGAATGTCTCGAAAACAAGTGGCATGTGCCTCGTCATCGTCGCGCTCGATTCTTCCTCTTTCTGCACGCCTTCCGGCTGCGTCGTGTATGTCCCGACAAACGTGATTGAATTCGCGGGCGTCGCTGGGCTGACCGGGCTCCAGAATGCTGCCACACTTTCGATCTTCGTCGGTCATCCCAATCATGCTGGGCTCACCCGATGGGCGTCTGGCAGACGCCTCATGATCTCAACAGCTCAATCAGAGAATCTCCATGCATTAAATCATGACCGCCCCTGCACCGACCAAATCAGGAGAAATCATCCTGCGCTGACCAAAAGCCATCATTGACCCCAGCTTTTGCAGGAATTTGGGTCGGCATTAGCATAACAATTCGGATAGCCGCTCATCCCCCACCCGGGGCGCCGTGATCCGCAAAGAAGTGTTGCGATGCTTTCTTTTCTTTGATAGGCAAATCGTCTCAACAATATTAAAATGCCTTTCCTTGTGAACGGGGTGGCGTGTGAGTATCGTCCTTCTATATACCTGACGTGATAAAATTCACCGCAATGATTATGGCCCGCTGCAATGATGTAAAGGGCACGTCTAAGCTCAATCTGCATCGGAACGTGCAGATGACCTTTACCAGACCCTCGATCCCGCACGGGCCATAATGATACTGATTACGTGGGTCAAAAAGGGCGCCCTGCCGGCGGGGAGGTACACCCGCAGGGCGCGCCGCACAGAGGTCCTGGTCGTTGGGCAACAGGACAGCGGCGGCAGAACTGATTCGGTTACAAATCGTGACTGAAATAGCCCGGAGCATGCTCAAGATCAGATATCTGGAATTCAACAGTTTTGGGTCTGCTCGGCGCAGTAGCGCGCAGGGACATGCCTGCCTCCGGACTCGCTCCTTCGCGATCGCAAAATCATACGGCACCCTCGGCCTTCAGCGCGCGATAGGTGGTATCGACCGACTTTACCGTCGCGTCGACAATGATGTCGATCTCTTTTCGGGTAATGATCAGGGGGGGGGCATAACCGAGGATGTCGCCATGCGGCATGGCCCGTCCGATGACACCATTCTCAAACAGAGCAGCTGCAGTGCGCACCCCGACCTGAAGGTCGGGTTCGAATGGTATCCTTTGTTTTGGGTCCCGCATCATCTCTACGGCCGACAGGATACCCACTCCGCGAACTTCACCAACGATGGGATGTCCCGCCAGCTCGGCCTTCATCCGGTCTTGCCAATACGGTCCAACATCGCGGACATGCTCCAGAATATTTTTTTCTTTAAGCAGTCGAATATTGGCGAGCGCGGCTGCGGCACAAAGCGTGTGCCCCGAATATGTCCAGCCGTGGCCGAGTGCGCCGTGCTTCTCAGTTCCTTGTTCCAAAACCGACCAGACACGGTCGCCAATGATTGACCCGGAGATGGGGAGGTAGGCGGAACTCAAACCCTTTGCGATGGTCACGAAATCCGGACGCATGTTATACAGGTGGGAACCGAACTTCTCGCCGGTTCGCGCGAAGCCACAGACCACTTCATCCGCGATTAGAAGGATATCGTATTTGTCGAGCACCGCTTGAATGGACGTCCAGTACCCTTTGGGGGGCGGCACAATACCTCCTGTCCCAAGTACCGGCTCTCCGATAAAAGCTGCAACCGTTTCCGGTCCTTCGGCCAGGATCAAGGCTTCAAGCTCATCGGCACAGCGCCGGGAGAACGCTTCCTCGCTCTCCTCGACACGCGCCTGGCGGTAATAGTGCGGCGTGGTTGTATGGCGCACCAAATCCAGAGGCAGGTCGAAGAAATTGTGAAAGAAGGGAAGGCCAGTTAGGCTACCCGTGACCAATCCAGACCCGTGATAGCCGCGATTTCGCGAGATGATCTTTTTCTTTTCGGGCCGGCCAAGAATGTTATTATAGTACCAGACCAGCTTGATGTTGGTTTCGTTGGCATCGGAACCGGAGAGGCCGAAATAGACCCTTCGCATGTTCTGACCGAAATACTCGACCACGGCCTCTGCCAACAGGGCGACCGGCTCCGTACCTTGGCTGGCATAGACGTGCGCGAACGGCAATTCGTGTGCTTGCCTGGCAATGGCCTCGGCGATCTCCGTGCATCCATATCCCATGTTGACGCAGTAGAGTCCTCCGAAACCGTCGAGGCTCCTTCGGCCTTCGGTGTCCCAGATATAGACGCCTTCCGCACCGGCCATAATCCTATTTGGCGTTTCGCCTCGGCTGTGCTTGGCCAGATGCGTAGAAGGATGGAAGACGAAGCTTCTATCCTTCTCCCGGAGTTGCTCGGTTCCCAGATTGCTCAAGCGCATGTCCCTCTCCTCGCGATAAATTGGCGGAGGGCACTCGGCCAGCCACCTGTTTAGCAAATAGCATACCGGAAACGTCCCTTGAGTTTCTCGGGAATGCAGGTTATTCGCCGTGAAATTCGCGGGATCGGCCCGAATTGCCGTGAAAACTAAGGCGTCACCTTCGCCTTAGCCGAGGGTCGGGGGCGCGTCCTGCAAACACGAACAGCTTACGACGCGCATGCGCCCAGCATAGTGCCCGATTAGCGGGCGATATTGACGGATGAATAGCGCTCGGGACGCTGTTCCCGCCGGCCGCGCGAGGCACGATAGAGCGCCGGCGGCCATGTTCCGCCGAACTGCCGGTCATCCCTTACATTCTGACGGTCCGGATCGGTCTTGCCCTTCCCAAGGGTGGTAATGAGGTGATCAGGGGCAAAGCACATTCGCCTCGATCAGCAGGCAGCGGGTTCCGTGCCGCGGCACAGGCTCCAACCTGGTTGGCCAGCGCTGAGAGGCTGAGGTCGTGCCCTCGCGCATATTGATAGCTTTGGCGGTGCGGCGGCTGGTGCTCGGCAGACTTCTCGAAGGAGCATAGCCAGAAGGTTCGGCCCGGCAAAGACGCGCGGCGAGAGCTCCTTGCCATTGACATCTTGATTCGCAGCCGACCAGCGCCGCCAAGTTCTATCGTCAGCGTGTTGCCTTTCTTGCGATCGCAAATTCGTGGTTGCTGCGCAGGGCGAGCCGAGCTGCGGCTCGCAGGAGGGGGCGAGCCGACAGAATTGCGCGGCCTGAAAAGCTGCCTCCATCAATGCTGGCCGCTCGTGCAGTCTCGAAACGCTGGATCAAGCCTCAAACATCGAACAGCCGCTCCTTTTCCTCGCGAAACCAGCGCCCTCGCGCGACATGATCTTGTCTGACGATCCGACGCTTCGAGCGGGGCTCCTCTAATAGGTTGCACATGACCTGCAGCTTTCAGCCAAACTCAGCAAATCGGACGTCGTGCTCTTCTTATCATCGCTCGGCAAGCTCGGAACACGCTGGCGGACGTTGCTAAGGCTAGTCGCCGCCAGCGGATGGCGAGGATGTTTGGGCGGCTAAGTGCTTTTAGGTGGCGATTATAAGCCGAGATCGCGATAGGTGCTTTCGCCATAGCTCCTGGCGCCATCGCCACGCTGAGCGTTTGAAAGCCGATGAAATTCGCTCGGCCAATTGGCTAGCGCGTGCTTGATGGCCTTCATCTTGAACGGCACGTGCACAACACATTTGTCCCTGATGATAGGCGGACAGCTCACATCTTGTTGCCGCGAGCCGTTAAGGTTTGCTGCGATTATCGGCAGACCTAGATCAAGAGCCAATTCCATTTCCCAGCGCACGAAGCGAAAAAGGTTTTTCGTCTTCTCACCGATCAGGACAAGTACCTGGCTCGATCCATTCATTCTGTTGCGAAGATTGCGTTTAACATAATCTTCGTCCTGTGCTCGGCTCGTCATATTGTCCAGATCGTGAGCGTTCGCGAATTCAAAACTCACATTCTCGCTGGCGTTCCACCCTTTCATAAAGCGGTATGCCCAAGCGTCTTCATCGCCGTCAAATATTACATAGGTCGGATCGCTGTATGCCATTGTTGTCTCTTAGTTGTTTTGACGAGCAACCCACTGGGTGTGCTCCCGTGAGAAAGCCAGTTCGGCTTCGTTCACCGCGGCGGAGAATGCCTCATCCGAGTTGGCGTCCGTAATAAGGTCGGCAGTCAAGCCGATCTCGTGAGCTGTCAACGTGTAAGCCGATGCCAATTCGTTAAATTTCTTGATCTGGGTCCACCCAATAAGGGAGGCGGCGATGACAATTAGCGGCTCGGTCGGCCAGCCTGGCATCGCGGGGTCAGCGATGCGTACTACGATGAACGAGAATCCCAGAGCGTATGCAAAAATACCAAGGCCCATCCAGACTTTCGCGGACCTCTTGTTCGAGCGCGCCTTCTTCTCGTACCACTTCCGTTGGTCGCAGATTCGTCTCTGCAGATATAGGTCTTTTCTTTCTTTTAGCGGGGAGTCCCTTATCGACATCATCTGGTCGGTTGTTTGGGGGGATGCTGAATCGGTGCCGCTCAACGCGCTACCAAGGTGACGATTGCTATCAAGGATACCTTCCATGAGCTTTCGAAAATCAGCTCTGGCGTCAGCGGCGCGCGCGTCATCGAACGGCTGTGCTCGCATCGCGAAGCGCCAAGTCAATGTCTTCACCGACTCTGCCAGAGCTCGAGCCTGATACCAGACCTGCTCGGGCTTTGTGACCGACCGGAAAATGAGGACTCCCATTGAGCAAAGAAATACCGCAGCATAGACACCGAAATAGGCTTTTGATGGCGACAAGTCCAAAGAGAGCACCGACGCTAAAAAAAGAAGAACGTACTCTGCCCGGATCAGGCGCAGAAACGTCGCCTGCTGCTCGTTGGATGCCACGTCGGCGCTATTATAGAGTCCAGGATATTTCATTTTTGAAGCACACCAGTCTATTTTGTGGCGGTAAATTCTTTAAACCAGGATTTGGCAAACGTGAGGTTAGCAGTCGAGCTTACAGAGCCTATTCTTGAGCGAGGCGCGGTCCCTCTGTTCATAAACAGGAATGCAGGTCCTGTCCCATCAATGTAAGGGTATAGGCCCAAAAATTCTTGCCCGGAGAATGTTTCCGAAGAATTTTTTGCCACGGGCAGAACCGCTACCGCGGTCCGAAACCCATCGAAAAAGCCAAGCTCCCAAGGCATCCATCTGGATCCTGGAGAATTGTTTGAATGCACATAGATTAGCGTCTTTGACTGCCTCATACGGGTCCGCAGCAACTCGGCGGTGGCCGAGGAGACTTTTGTGCGGTCCAGTTGTGAATCTTCGACCCAATCTACGTAAGCAGTGAACCCAAGCTCCTCGAAAATTCGCTTCACACCGAGAACGATCTCTGCGTCCTTGAAAGAATGTGACAGAAAAACGTCGAATGACGATCTGGCTGTAGCTGCGGCCGTCTCTTCCTTTAGAACGATCGATGCGGCTCTATGTCCTCGACTGGCATTCGCAACTCTTTTCAGCTCTGCCTCGGTCAGTAGCACTATTCAAATCCCCCCATGATCTGTTCGCAATCTATGAACTTGACGCCCATTCGATTAAGCGACCCTTGTCTTGTGAAAACTGGCACCATGCTCTCCAGCCGGTAGCGCAACCTCCACCTTCTCAAAGACCACGTCGGGTGGCAGGAGTGACCGGCCTTGTCACCCACCTACGCGATCCCGGCACAGCCATGCTCCTCGCTTAGAAGGCTGCGGAGACCAGCAATGTCAAACAGGACAGACGATCTCCTAATCTCGAACAGCAACGAACTTAGGACGTAAAAACGCGATCTCCGAATGTCCGCAGGCGTCGAGGGCCGGGTTGGTCGCCAAGGCCGAGCGGGCCAGCTTGCACTCCCGCTACCCGTCGGCTTGCCAAACCCTCGCTGTAGATTTCGCCCCCTACACGGATGCGCTGACCGCGACTAAGCTCAATCGCCACTGATCGCCAATCCAGGGCGAAAGTTCCCCCCTTGAAGTAGCGGTAGAGGCATTTTTCGGCACTTCGCATCTTAGATATGGACGCCTCCTCAACCAGGCACGATCCGGTTTGGCTTCTCGCCGTAACCGTGCTGGGCAAGTGCGTCCGATGGCTGCTTCGATCCTCTCCTGGAATAGATCGGTTCCAGATTGCTCAAGCGCATCGTCCTTGCTCGCGATCAACTGGCGGATAGCGCTCGGCCACCTTTTTCCAGCAATTAGTATACCGCAAATGTCCCTTGAGTTTCGTCGGAATGGGTGCCTTTTGCCGACGAATCTACGGGATCCGTGCCAAACGCCGTTGAAACTTAGCTTTTGGGTTACCGTTGCCTCAGGGCGGACAAAGGTATCGGTGAATTGGACTTCACTGGTTTCGTGACGACAAGGCTATAGTATTGATCAATCCCCAAGCCTGCCTGCAGCAGTCCCTCCATGAAATCCTGATAGGCGGCCATAGAACGAGATGCGACCCGCATCAGATAATCCACGCGCCCCCCAATTGCCCAGCAGTCCAGGATTTCCGGAATGTCTTGGATAGCAGTTTCGAAGTGTCGTTGGTCCTCAAGACGATGACGATCCAGCACGACCTCCACCATCACAAAGATCATGCCGCCGATGAGGGCAGGACTCAGCCGCGCATAAAATCCCTCAATAATCCCCGCGGCCTTGAGTGCTCGGAGCCGCTCCGAACAGGCGGACGCCGAAAGATGAACTCGTTTTGCAAGCTCACTTTTTGAAATCCGACCGTCTGCCTGAATTTCGGAGAGGATCCGCAGGTCCCAACTGTCGAGTTGCACGGGATCGGGTTTCGACTTCATAACCTATGCTCTCAGCGATGACATCGCGTTGTGTGCCGATCAATTCTATCATCAATTGAAACGAGCGAATGTAGCAGTGGAAGGCATCCGTTCCAGGCCCGAGATGTGCCAGAATGGGGTACGAAAATCAGCTGAGGGTGAGCGATCCGCTGAGAAAAGCTGCAGAAGTAATTTGGCTATCGCCCCAACGCCCAACGGGGCAATGGTGCAGCTGGAGAGAATAGTCGGCGGCGGCGGAGACCATGATAAATAGATAACCGATTTTCTTGAATCTCGCTGCCGTACTTGATAGACGCGCGACTGCATTCGACCCTCGATCGCATGGACGGCATACTCAATGCAGTATTCACTCGCACATTCAACTATTAGGGTGAATTGAAGGCCTTGCTTGGCCGGCTCGCCGAGGCGCAGGGCACCGCAAATGCCGCTCGTCTTATGGCTTGCCCGATAATTTGGCGCTCGGGTCTGGCCGAAATCGCCCAACCGGAAAGACTCAAACACCGATGTTGCGTGCGATGCTGTCGGCTGCCATACGCTTACGCCACTCAAGAGGCCCGGAATTGTGAATGGAGTTTCCCTCAACATCGACAGCCATGACGACGGGCATGTCCTGCACATCGAATTCATAGATGGCTTCCATGCCCAGGTCTTCAAAGGCGACAATCCGCGCCGCCTTAATCGACTTTGAAATCAGGTACGCAGCGCCACCCACTGCAGCAAGGTATGGCGTTCTGTGTCTTACAATCGACGCGATGGCCGCCGGTCCCCTCTCCGCTTTGCCCACCATCGCGAAAAGGCCGGTTTCGGCGAGCACCTTGTCCGTAAAATCGTCCAAGCGGCTGGAGGTTGTTGGACCGGCGGGTCCAACGACTTCATTCCTCAC
>NZ_RZPF01000215.1:0-8908 GCF_004022735.1 Mesorhizobium sp. M7A.F.Ca.AU.001.01.1.1 | reverse complement strand
GTCAAGTGGTCGATTTCATCGTCAGGGATGCACGGGCGATCGCCAGCACCACGCATCCATTCGATGCGGCGGGGATACGGGCCTTTGTCGAGCAGGATTACGACCGCTCCGGCGGCTTCCTGAGCGCGACCAACCATTTCATGCTCAAGGGCGGCGCCGCCTGGAAGGGCCGCCTGCACGAGATCGCGGCGCCGCTGCTGGTCATTCACGGCACGGCGGATCCGATCTTTCCGGTCGAACACGGCGAGGCGCTGGCCGAGACGGTCACCGGCGCAAGACTCATTCGCATCGAAGGTGGCGGCCACGAGCTGCATCCGGACGACTGGGCCGAGATGTCCGCAGCGATCATCGCGCATGTCCAAGCCGGTTGAAGCAGCATAGGCTGGTTTGACGGACAAGGCTAACCGCAACAGGCGTGCCGCAGGGTAGCGGCCACCGACAATCCACGAAACAGACGAGCAAAAAATGTCCCTGACACTTCATTTCCATCCGCTGGCCTCCTTCTGCTGGAAGCCGTTGATCGCGCTGTACGAGAACGCCACGCCGTTCACGCCTGTCATCGTCGACCTTGGCGATGCTGAATCGCGCGCGGCCTTCCTGAAGATCTCGCCGGCCGGCAAGATGCCGGCGCTGCGCGACGATGCGCGTGGCCGTACGGTGCTGGAATCGAGCATCCTCGTCGAATATCTGGCCGCGCACTATCCGGGGCCGGTCGACCTCGTTCCCGCCGAGATCGACATGGCGTTGGCCGTCCGCCAAGCTGACCGTTTCTATGATTTCTATGTGCAGGAGCCGATGCAGAAGATTGTCGGCGACCGGTTGCGCCCCGGCGACAAGACCGACCCGTTCGGCGTCGAGCAGGCTCGCGACCGGTTGCGCAATTCCTACGCCATCATCGAACAGGACATGCAGTCGAAGATCTGGGCGATGGGCGACAGCTTCACCATGGCCGATTGCGCAGCCTCCCCCGCGCTGTTCTATGCCAACAAGGTCGAGCCGTTGGGCGACAGGTACCCGGCTGTGAAGCGCTATCACGACCGCCTGCTGCAGCGCCCCGCCTTCGCTCGGGTGATCGGGGAGGCGCAGCCCTACTTCAAGTTCTTCCCCTACAACAACGGTTGATCGGGTCAGGTTTCCCAGAACTGATCGAGCCAGATGTTGAGTTTGAGGAAGCCAGTGCCGCTCACCGTGTAGACGCGCCTTGTTCCTTCCGGCTTGGCGTGGACCAGGCCGGCATCGAGCAGCACTTTCAGATGTTGCGACACGGCTGGGCGCGAGACCGGCAAGCCGGCGGCCAGTTCGGTGACGGTTTTCGGGCCGCGGCGAAGTTCTTCCAGAAGATGGCGCCGGTTGGGATCGGCAATCGCCATGAAGGCGTCGGAAAACATCATGCCTGTATTAGTGAGGCAAAGCCTTTCGAATCTCAACCGTCTGCTTCTGCTTTTCTTCTGGGATCAAGCCGCAATGCTTCCGGGGTGACCGAGCGGTCGGCCGGCTGCGTCTTGAAGGCGTCACGATCCCCGATCGGCACCGGCGCGCGGCGGCTGATGCGCAGCAGCGTGTAGCCCGCCAGGCAGAGATGCGCGAAGGCGGTCGCCAGGAACAGACCTTCCGGGCGCATCCAGCCCATCAGGGCAGCCGCAAGCAAAGGTCCGATCATCGTGCCGAAGCCATAGAGCAGCAACAGCCCGCCAGATACCTTGACGAAATCCTCCGAGCGCGCGTGGTCGTTGGCATGCGCCACGGCGATGGAATAGAGCGTATAGGCGAAGGCGCCATAGGCGGCGGTGAAGACGATGACGAAGACGCCGGAGCGTGGCTCGAACAGGAAGATCATGAGCGCGAAGAAGGCCCCGCCGAAAGCCGCCCCCGCCAGCACGAAGCGCCGGTCGGTCTTGTCGGACAGGCGCCCGGCCGGAAGCTGCATGGCGGCACCGGCAACGACCACAAGGCTCATCATCAGGGCG
Organism: Mesorhizobium sp. M7A.F.Ca.AU.001.01.1.1; assembly: GCF_004022735.1. Taxonomy (NCBI): domain Bacteria; kingdom Pseudomonadati; phylum Pseudomonadota; class Alphaproteobacteria; order Hyphomicrobiales; family Phyllobacteriaceae; genus Mesorhizobium; species Mesorhizobium sp. M7A.F.Ca.AU.001.01.1.1. The sequence goes on along the minus strand of NZ_RZPF01000215.1, from coordinate 6,941 downwards.
ATCTCGGCCGTGGAAATGCCGATGCGCGCACCATAGACTGCGCCAAGCGTGCCCCAGGCGCCGTTGGCGATGCCGATCAGCACGCAAGCGACCGCCGACACCGGCGAATTGGCATAAAGGCCCCTGACATCAAGTGAGACATCCTGCAGCGGCTTGGGGTGGGAGGCGGTCGAGACCGCCGTCGGAATGAGCGACAGGCAAAACAGGATGCCGGTGATCATGAACAGCGACGCGGACTTCACGTCGCCGCCGGCGACGATCATCTGCCCACCCATGATCGAGGCATAAGTCACCATCATGTAGAGGCCGAAGACGGTGCCACGGTTCTCGTTGGTGGCCTTCTCGTTCAACCAGCTTTCGATGACCATGAAGGCGCCGGCCATGGTGAAGCCGGTGAAGGCGCGCAGCAGGATCCAGACATACTCGTCGATGATCAGCCCGGTGAGCAGCGCCACGATGGCGCCGGATGCGGCAAAGGCGCCAAAGGCGCGCACGTGGCCGGCGCGGCGCACGATGCGCGGTGCGAAGAAGCAGCCGGTGACGAAGCCGCCGGCCCAGGCCGTGCCCATCAGGCCGAGCGATGCGGTCGAGAAGCCTTCCAACTGACCGCGCAGGGGCAGAAGCAGCCCATGCAAACCAGATGCCGCGAGCAGGAAAGCGGTGCCGCGAAGCAGCGAGAGGATCGGTCGGTAGGTTGCGAACATTGGTTGATCCGGCTCAGGTTTGGCGGGGACGCTGGGTCTGAAGACAGTCGCATTCGGGCTTTTCGGCGGCGGGCTTTACGCCCGAGCGCCTATCTGCGGCGGAACAGTGCTTCGGCCGCGGATTTGGTGGTGTCCTTGGCCTTGAGTTCGGCTTCCAGGCGGGCGATTTCGTCGCGCAGGATGCCGATCCGCTCAGTCAAGTCGCTGACGGAAAGCAATGACAGGTCCTGCCCGATCTCGTGCGGGCGCGCCTTCTTCTTGGGTTCGTCGTCGAAGATCGCCATCGTCGCTCCTCCTCCGCCAAGACCAGATTGGCCATTTGCCTGATTTGGCAATCAGCATACATAGGGCAGGGGCGTCGATGCAAACAGCCGATCGGACAACGGCGAGGAAAGACGGGAAATCTCATGGCGAGCGGACAGAAAATTCCGGCAAGGATGACGGCCATCGCGATCTCGGAGCCGGGTGGCCCTCGGGTGCTGAAGCCGGAAACACGCGACGTGCCGCAGCCCGGCCCCGGCGAGATCCTGATCAAGGTGCATGCCGCCGGCGTCAACCGGCCCGACGTCCAGCAGCGCAAAGGCGCCTATCCGCCACCGCCCGGCGCATCCGACCTGCCGGGCCTCGAGGCATCGGGTGAAGTCGCCGCCCTTGGCGACGACATATCACGCTGGCGCATTGGCGACCGCGTCTGTGCGCTGACGCCCGGCGGCGGCTATGCCGAATATGTCAAGGTCCATGCAGGGAGCGTGCTGCCGTTGCCCGCCGGCTTCACCCACACCGAAGCCGCGGCGGTGCCGGAGAATTACTTCACCGTCTGGCACAATGTGTTCGAGCGTGGCGGCCTCAAGAAAGGCGAGACGCTGCTCGTCCATGGCGGCTCGTCCGGCATCGGCACGACAGCAATCCAGCTTGCCTCCGCCTTCGGCGCCTATGTCATCACCACTGCCGGCAGCAAGGAGAAATGCGACGCCTGCCTGAAGCTCGGCGCCGACCGGGCGATCAATTATCGCGAGGCGGATTTCGTCGCCGCGGTGAAGGAGGCAACGGGTGGCAAAGGCGCCAATGTCATCCTCGACATGGTCGGCGGCGACTATGTGGCGCGCAATTATGAGGCCGCGGCGGTCGAAGGCCGCATCGTCCAGATCGCCGTTCAGGCCGGCGCTGTCGCAAGCGCGGACTTTTCGAAGATCATGGTCAAGCGGCTTACCCACACAGGTTCGACGCTGAGGCCGCGAACCGTCGAGTTCAAGGCGGCGATCGCGGCGGCGCTGGAAGCGCAGGTGTGGCCGCTGCTCGGCACGCGCAAGGTTGCCCCTGTGATGGACATGATCTTCCCGCTCAGCGAAGCCTGGCGGGCGCATGAGCGCATGGAAGAGGGTGAGCATATCGGCAAGATCGTGCTCGACGTAGGCTGACAGCGCGCGAGGTCAGCGCCTCGCTGCCCACAAGATGAACAGAAGCTTAATGCTGCAATGCAGCATTTGCATCATTGCTATGCAAAATCAGCCATTCAAGTCCTCATCGATGACGCCTATTTGAGCACCATCGAAACGAACATCATTCTGGAGGGACTACCATGAACCCGATCCGCGCTTTCCGTAACTGGCGTATGTACACCGAGACCGTCCGCGAACTGAACCGTCTCAACGCACGTCAGCTCAGCGATCTCGGCATCAACCGCGCCGACATCGAAAAGATCGCCCGCAGGGCTATCTAAAGCCACGTCCTGGTCCGCTCCGGCGGGCCCAAGCCGTGGAAGCCAGAGCCGCACCAGACGAACTTTGTCGCGGTTCCGAGCCCGCTGGACCCAGTCCGGCGGGTTTTGTCGTTTTGGGCGGGAGATCAACGACCGTCCCAACCGATACCGGCCATCGAGCAGGGTTGACCTCGGTTTCCTGCATGGCATCTTGGCTCGGCGCTTTCACAAGGGCGAACCCTGATGGAAGCAGCGGCTCCGGCATGACAGGGGTGCCCCTATCTCAACCGATCTTTGCCAAGACCGGAACTCGCCAGCGAAGCCAGCTTGTCGTTCTGTTCAAGAGCGCGGAACGTTTTCGGTAAGTACCCACGGCTTCCGGTCTTTGCTCCAAAAACGTTGCGAAAGGACCCGAGAGCGGTTATACAGACCGCGAATTTCCCATTTTGGTGGCTCTAAACCACCGCCCGCGCGGGAACGCGGGCGAACGAGAAGGATTTGTAAAAATGGCCAATACGCTGCTGATGCCCAAGGCGACCGCCGTCTGGCTGGTCGACAATACCGCACTTTCCTTCGAGCAGATCGCGCAGTTCTGCGGACTGCATCCGCTCGAGGTCAAGGCAATCGCCGATGGCGAAGCGGCGCAAGGCATCAAGGGCATGGACCCGATCATGACCGGACAGCTGACCCGCGACGAGATCGCCCGTGCCGAGAAGGACCCGAACCAGCGCCTGAAGCTTTCGGACCCCAAGGTGCGGGTGCCCGAATCCAAGCGCAAGGGTCCGCGCTACACGCCGCTGTCGAAGCGCCAGGACCGGCCGAACGCGATTCTGTGGCTGGTGCGCAACCATCCCGAGCTCAAGGACGCGCAGATCTCGCGTCTCGTCGGCACCACCAAGTCGACGATCGAGCAGATCCGCGAGCGCAAGCACTGGAACTCAGCCAATCTGCAGCCGATGGACCCGGTGACGCTGGGTCTCGCCTCGCAGATCGACCTCGACATGGAAGTCAACCGCGCCTCGCGCGGCCGCGAACAGGCGCAGCCGGTCGGCGACACGCTGCTGCCGGCGGCCCTGACCGAGCGGTTGGTGCCGGCTCCCGAGAAGCCGAAGGACGAGGACGCCGAACTCGACGCCAACGCCGTGTTCGCCAAGCTCTCGGCCTTGAAGTCGAAGAACACGGACAATGACGACGACGAGTGAGGTTGTCTGATATCCAAGAAAAAGCCCGCTTCGAGCGGGCTTTTTTCTAACTGCGTCGGGTCTCAGCTTCGCGCGGCGCGGTCCGGCGCCATGCCATAGTCCTCGCTGCGCTCCACCGCGCGGTAGAAGTCGGCAAGCTGCTTGCCGCGCTCCGGCTTGAAGATGCGGCCGGCGATGACCACCGAGGCGATGCGATCGATGCGGAAGGCGCGGAAATCGTCGCGCATCTCGCACCAGGCGACCAGCGTCCACACCTTGCCCCAGAACCACAGGCCGAGCGGGCGGATATCGCGGGCGGTGCCGCGGCCGGCCTCGTCGGAATAGTCGATGGTCAGCACCTGGCGCTTTTCGACCGCGCGCTCGATCAGGTCGATCGCCTCGCGGGCGGCGTCGCTGACCACCCACATCGGTGTGTGGATCTCGGTGCGGGCGATGCGGTCTTTCTCCGCATCGGGCAATACGGCGCCGATCTTGACCAGCGCTTCGTCGGCGGCCCGCGCCATGGCGGCACCGCCAAAGGCACGCACCATGCGGGCGCCGGCGACCAGCGCGACGATCTCGTCACGCGTGAACATCAGCGGCGGAAGGTCGAAACCCTCCCTCATCATGTAGCCAACGCCGGCCTCGCCGTCGATCGGCACTCCGGTCGACTGCAAATCGGCAATGTCGCGATAGATGGTTCGCTCGGAAACTTCGAGCCATGTGCCGAGCTTCTGGGCGGTGACCAATCGGCCACCGCGCAGATGCTGCACGATCTGGAAGAGCCTGTCGGCGCGGCGCATCGTATGGTCCCTCGGCGTTGTCTCTATGCATGCCGCCCGAAACCGGTCCACCTCTGGGTGGCATGCATCGTGTTTTCGCGCATGCCGTTATCCCAAAACCGCAGAACACTTTTGGGCGGCATGCCTCATGGTTTCAGCCCTTCGCGCTTGCGCTGCGCGGCGACGAACTCCGCGCCGAAGGACAATTTCTTCGTCGTCGGTGTTTTCGCATCGAGCACGCGCCAGAACGGTGCCACGTCACTCGGCGTCATGCCGCGCTGGAGGTCCTCGTTGGCGGCTTCGGCAACAGTGCGCAGATGATAGCCTATGGTGACCGGGCATGTCACTTCGGCGCCATGCTCGACGGCAAGTGCTGTACGCAGCGCACGCACATCCATCTCGACGCCTTCGGGAATCGAGCGGATGAAATCATCGACCTGGCGCGCTGTCGGCACCAGCATAGGCTGGCCTTCGACGACATCGGCCATCGTGCGCGGCGTCGGCTTGACGCCGTTGATGCCTGGTGTGCTCAGTCTGTCGTTCCAACTCTTCATCGATCGTCCTTTCGACCGCCGATGCACGGGTGCCCTAAGCTGGCACCATTGCACGGCCCTCCTGACAGCATACTGTCAGGAGGCTTCAGCATACTCCTTGGCAAACAGCGTTCGCATCCGAGCGAGATCGCTGCCTCTTTCGGGGTAGAGCGTCTTCAGAAAGGCGAGCGCGAAGGTGCCCGGCGCCGAGCCTGGCGCGGAAACAATTTTGCCGTCGGCCATGGCATGCGGCACATCCTGATAGAGGCTGTCGCCGGCATAGCCGGCCTCATGACCATTGATCCAGTCGCGGCCATTGCTCGTATGCCTGGCCTTCTCGAACAGGCCGGCGCGGGCTAGCGCCAGCGTGCCGGCGCAGATGCCGCCGACCACGCCGCCGCGCGATGCAACAGCATTGAGCAGATCAGCAACATCGGGCGGTGCCTTGCCGGCCCACTCATCGGAGCCGATCACGGCGATGGCGTCGAGATCATCATTCTCATCCGCCCCGGCCGATCGATCGGGCGTCAGCCGAAAGCCGCTGATCCCGGTCACTGGGTTGCCATCAGGCGTCAGCGACACGGCACGGGCGCCGAACCATTCGACCGCCGAGGCCGCCAGCAGCCCATACTCCCAGTCGGCAAAACCTTCGATGAAAAGGAAACCGATCGTCTTCTGTTCGGGCATAGGCTCGCTCCCATCCTCACGCACCGGACCTGTTATCTGGGCGTTGACGCGCCCACATCCAATCGCCGGGTCGAAAAATTGGCTTCAATTGCCCCGAGGGCCACGGTCCGCATACATGTCCGGCCAGCCGATATCCTTGCGAATATCCGCCGGCAGCGAGTTCATGAACCGCTGGGTGCGGATCTCGTTGCGCATCGTGCGGATCTTGCCGACATAGTGCTGCATGCCGCGCAGAATGGTGTAACCGTTCATGGCCAGTCTCCTCTCTCTGTATGGAGGTACTATCGCATACCCCTCCTGACAGCAGTCTGTCAGGAGGATGTCAGGCGCGAGACGATAGTTGCGACCAGTGCGCGCGACGCAGGCAAGGCATCGCTTTTCGCCGCATAGAACGGTGCCGAAGGCAGGTTCGCGACTTCCGATTGTTCATAGCGACGACGTGCTCTGGGCGCCGCTGTTCAGTTTCCGGCGACGGACTGTCGGAATACGAGGCCTTCAGCGGGGTGACCGCAGTTCTGATATGGAGGGAGAAAATTGTTCCCCAACAGCAGGGAGACGACGATGAGCTTGCAACTGACAGGTATCCACCATCTGACCGCCATCACCGCCAATGCGCCTGGCAATCTTCATTTTTATACGAAGGTGCTGGGTCTGCGGCTGGTCAAGAAGACCGTAAACCAGGACGACACCTCGGCCTACCACCTCTTCTATGCCGACGGCGAAGCGACACCGGGCACCGACCTTACCTTCTTCGACTGGCCGGTCGGCCGCGAGCGGCGCGGCACGCACAGCATCGTGCGGACCAGCCTCAGGGTCGGCAGCCAGGAGAGCCTTGCCTGGTGGAAGCAACACTTGACCGACGAAGGCCTGGCAACAGGAGAGATCGGCGACATCGGCGGTTATGCGTCACTGGACTTCGAAGATCCCGAGGGCCAGCGTCTGCGCCTGGTCAGCGATGGCGGCAAGGGCGGCAGCCATCCCTGGGCGCAAAGCCCGGTACCGGCCGAGCACCAGATCCGCGGGCTCGGGCCGATCGTCATCAGCGTTCCCGACATCACCAACACCGAGGCGGTGGTGACCACGGTGATGAACATGCGCAAGGCGCGCGACTATGCCTCGCCGGAGGGCCAGGTTCACGTCTTCGAAATGGGCGAGGGCGGGCCGGCGGCGGAGCTGCATGTCCTGGTGCAGCCGGGACTGGCGCCGGCACGGCAAGGTGCCGGTGCGGTTCACCATGTTGCCTTCAGGGCGCCGGACCAGGAAACGCTGCATCAATGGACGGCGCGGCTGGCCGAGTTCCGGCTGCCGTCGAGCGGCGAGGTCGAGCGCTATTATTTCCGTTCGCTCTACTTCCG
>NZ_RZPF01000214.1:0-8954 GCF_004022735.1 Mesorhizobium sp. M7A.F.Ca.AU.001.01.1.1 | reverse complement strand
GCACCCCACAGCACGATGCCCATGCACGCCTTGGCGACGATGTAGCCGACCTCGACGGGATAGCCGAACTGGGCGGCGATCGGACCTGCGTCCTGCAGCATCAGCGCCGGCGTGTAGACCGCCATGAACGGCACGACGAAGCCGGCAATGGCCAGCTTGGTCGCCTGGATGCCGATTTTCAGGCCGCTTTCCCTGGCCATCGGTGCGGCGGCGAACGCCGCCAGCGCCACCGGGGGCGTCAAATCGGCCATGATGCCGAAATAGAACACGAACATGTGGCTGACCAGCAGCGGCACGCCAAGCTCGAGCAGCGCCGGCCCGGCCAGCGACGAGGTGATGATGTAGTTGGGAATGGTCGGAATGCCCATGCCCAGCACCAGGCAGGTGACCATGGTCAGCACCAGCGACAGGAACAGATTGTCCTCGCCGATCGAGATGATCCAGCCGATGAAGGTCGAGGCGATGCCGGTCAGCGTCAGCGTGCCGATGACGATGCCGACAATGGCGCAGGCAATGCCGACCGGCAGCGCGTTCTTGGCGCCTTCGGCGAGCGAGTCGACACAGATTTGCAACGTCTCGCGGCCGCCCTTGAACGTGAAGCAGGCGACGACCAGTGCGGCGATCACCAGGCCGAGGAGGTTGACGCCGAACTTCATGAACGAAGCGGCGGCAAGCCCGAGCGCGATCCAGAAGACGATGCGGAAGGCCAGCGGCCCGATCGCTGCCGCCAACGGCGTGCCGAGGATGAGCACGATGGTCAGCGCCAGGCCCATCGTGCCGGCGAAGATCGGCGTATAGCCGGCAAACAGCAGGTAGATGAGCGCGGCCAGCGGCAGCACCAGCGGCCAGTGTTGCCGCACCGCGTCCCACGGATTGGGCAGCTCGGCCTTGGCCATGCCGTGCAGGCCCGCCTTGCCGGCTTCCAGATGCACCTGCCAGAAGCAGGCGCCGAAATAGAGCAGCGCCGGGATGATCGCCGCCTTGACCACTTCGGCATAAGGCACGTTCAGCGTCTCGGCCATGATGAAGGCGACCGCGCCCATCACCGGCGGCATGATCTGGCCGCCCATCGAGGAGGTCGCCTCGACGGCGCCGGCAAAAGCCGAGCGGAAGCCGAAGCGCTTCATCAGCGGGATGGTGAACTGGCCGCTGGCCACCACATTGGCGACACCCGAGCCGGAAATGGTGCCCATCAGCGCCGAGGACAGCACGCAGACCTGCGCCGGGCCGCCGCGCCACGAGCCGACCAGGCCAAGCGCGAAATCGTTGAACAGCGCGATCATGCCAGCGCGTTCGAGAAAGGCGGCAAAGACGACGAAGATGAAGATGTAGGCAGCCGAGACATAGATCGGTGTGCCGTAGATGCCTTCGGTGCCGTAGGCGAAGGTGTCGACGATCTGGGCGAAATCATAGCCGCGATGGATGAGCGGCGGCGGCAAATGGTTGCCGAAAAAGCAGTAGGCGAGAAAGATGAAAGCGATGACCGCCAGCGGCAGGCCCATCAGCCGCCGCGCTGCCTCGAAGACCAGCACCACCAGCACCGCGCCGACGATGAGGTCCGGCGTGGTCAGGAAGCCGGAGCGGCGGATCAGATCAGTGTAGAACACCCAATTGTAGAGGCCGGTGCCGAAGCCGAGCGCCCCGAGCGTCCAGAACGCGGCTTTCGCCGGCATGCTCTTGGCGCGCAGATTGGCGATCAGGCCAAAGCCGAGCAGCAGCAGGAAGCCGACATGCATGGCCCTCACCACCTGGCTCGGAATGCTGCCATAGGCGGCGACATAGATCTGGAACACGGAAAAGGCGACGGCGATGAGAAAGGCGGCCTTGCCCGCAAGGCCGTCGCCGAAGCCCGGCGGCAGCCCTTCGACCTGTTCTTCGACGGCAGGCAGATGGAAGGTGGCGGATTTGCCGTCGGTTGATGTTCCAGACGTTGCTTCGGTCATCCGACGGATCCGCCCTACTTCAACAAGCCCTTCTCCTTGTAGTATCGCTCGGCACCGGGGTGCAGCGGCACCGGCATGCCGTCGAGCGCCTTGGCCGGGTCGATCGCCTTGGCGGCGGCATGCGCCGCGGCCAGTTGGTCGAGATGGTCGAACATCAGCTTGGTCATCCGGTAGGCGGTCTCGTCGGAGACATCGGCGCGGGTGATGAGGAAATTGCCGACGGCGGCGGTGGCGACATCCTCGCTCTGGCCTTCATAAGTGCCCTTGGGAATGACCACCGACAGATAGGGCGCGCCGATCTTGGCGACGTCCTCGGCCGGCACCGCCACGACATTGATCGGCACGGAGGTGGCGAGGTCGCGGATCGAGGCGACGCCGAGCCCGGCCGATTGCAGCGTGGCGTCGAGCTGCCGGTTCTTGATCAGCTCGACCGATTCGGCGAAGGGCAGATACTCGACCCGGCCGAGATCCTCATACTTCAACCCGGCGGCGGCGAAGATGGCGCGGGCATTGAGCTCGGTGCCGGAGGCCGGCGCGCCGACCGACAGGCTTTTTCCCTTGAGGTCGGCCAGCGTCTTGATGCCGGACTCCCGGCTGGCGACGATCTGGATGTAGTTGGGATAGATGGCTGCGATGCCGCGCAACTTATCGAGCTTGCCGGGGAAACCGGCCTCGGCATTGCCTTCGGCGGCCAGCTTGACGGAATCGCCCAGCGCAAACGCGATCTCGCCCTTGCCCTGCTGCAACAGATTGAGGTTTTCGACCGAAGCCTTTGTTGCCTGCACCTGGGTGCGGGCACCTTCGATGCCCTTGCCGTAGATTTCCGACAGTGCCACGCCGAGCGGATAATAGACGCCAGATGTGCCGCCGGTGAGCACGTTGATGAATTCCTGCGCCTTGGCGGAAACAGCGCCTAGGCCAAGCGACAGCGCCACGGCGCCGGCCGCAACAAGTTTCGTCCTGAAATGGAACATCTGATTTCCTCCCTGAAATAGCAGCCGCATCACCTCCCTGACGCGAACAGAAGCGAGTTTAGACAGCGAGATGGAAATGCCAACCCGCAATCCCATGCGTTAGACGAATGGTTGAGTGCGGGATGCACAGATGGCCGCTTGCGTGAAATGTCTTCGGAGCCGAAAGATTTTTCCAATGCCTGTCGAAATCGGCCAGGGCCGCGCGACATACGTCCGGCTCGCAAACGAAGCAGCCTTCGAAACAACGGGAGAAGACCATGCGATACATGCTTTTGATCTACGTCAATGAAGCCGCGATGGCGGCCGCGCCGACCGATAAGACCTACGAGATCAGCGCTGCCTATGGCGCGTATACCGATGCGTTGAAGAAGTCCGGCGCCTGGCTGGCCGGCGACCGGCTGAAGCCGACCCAGGCCGCCACTTCGGTGCGGATGGTCAATGGCAAGACCAACGTGCTCGATGGCCCCTATGCCGACACCAAGGAGCAGCTTGCGGGCTTCTACATGATCGAGGCCGAGGATGCCGATGCCGCTATCGCCTGGGCGGCGCGCTGCCCCGCGGCCAGCGCCGGCACGGTCGAGCTGCGGCCGATCTGGGAACAGACCATGTGATGGAAAGTGGCCTGGAGATCGCGCGGGCGGCAGCGGAAACCGCCGCCCGGCAAAGCTACGGCAAGCTTGTCGCCTGGCTCGCGGCCCGCACGCGCGACGTGGCCGCAGCCGAGGACGCGCTGGCCGATGCCTTTGCCGCCGCCCTCGAACGCTGGCCAAGAACCGGCGTACCCAAGAAACCGGAAGCCTGGCTGCTGGCGGTGGCAAGGCGGCGCCGCGTCGATGCGGTGCGGCGCCGGCTGACCAGCGAGGCCGGCCGCGAGCATCTCAAGCTGATTGCCGAGGAAGCGGAGGCGCGCATGACCGACGAAGACCTGCCCGACGAGCGGCTGCGGCTGATGTTCGCCTGCGCCCATCCGGCGATCGAATCGAGCGTGCGTTCGCCGCTCATCCTGCAGACGGTGCTGGGGTTCGACGCCGCGACGATCGCTTCCGCCTTCCTGGTCTCGCCGGCAACGATGGGCCAGCGCCTGGTGCGAGCCAAGTCCCGCATCCGTGAAACCGGTATTCCGTTCCGCGTGCCGGAGCAGGCCGAACTCGGCGAACGGCTGGATGCGGTGCTGGAAGCGATCTACGCCGCCTTCGCCGAAGGCTGGTCCGACCCGGCGGGCACCGAGACGCGAGGGCGCAATCTGGCGACCGAAGGCATTTGGCTCGGCCGGCTGGTGGCTTCGCTGTTGCCGGAGGAGCCGGAGGCGCTGGGCCTCCTGTCGCTGATGCTGTTTGCTGAGTCGCGCCGCGCCGCACGGCGCAGCGCCGCCGGCGACTTCGTGCCGCTGGCGGAACAGGATTGCCTTCTATGGGACCGCGCCCTGATCGATGAGGCGGAGGCGCTGCTTTCCCACGCCGCGGCCAAGGGCATCATCGGCCGCTACCAGCTTGAGGCGGCCGTGCAGTCCGCGCATGCGGCACGACGGCTGACCGGCCGCACCGACTGGGCGGCGATCCGCGAGTTCTACGACGCGTTGCTTTCGATCGCAGGATCGCCGGTGGTGGCGATAAACCGCGCGGTGGCGATCGCCGAGGCCGAGGGCGCAGTGGCGGGATTGGCGGCCCTCTACGTGCTGGGCGACGACAAACGGCTTGATGACTATCAGCCCTATTGGGCCGCACGCGCCGGTCTCCTGGCCAGGCTTGGTCAGGTACTGCAAGCCTGCGAAGCCTATGACCGGGCGATCGGCCTCGAGCGCGACCCGGCGGTGCGCCGCTTCCTGCAGGAAAAGCGGGCAGTGCTCAGAAATTGAGCTTCAGCCCGGCCACATCTCGTGCGAGGTGTTGAGCGTCTTCATCAGCGGATGGTCGCGCAGCCGCGCCCACAGGCGTTCAATGTTCGGCCATGCCGTCCGCGCGCTGTCGATGTCGGGATGCCAGGCCACCAGCATGACCAGATAGATGTCGGCCAGCGACACCCGGTCGCCGACCAGCCAGTCACGGCCTTCAAGCGCGGCATCCAGAACGGCAAAGCCACGGTCCATCTCGGCCACGGCTGCCTGCTTGACCGCCTTGGTGCCTTCGGGATCGGCAGTGTAGCGGTATGCGTAGTAGAAACGCAGCACCGCCGGATAGAGCACCGACGACATGAAGGCCATCCAGCGCAGGAAATCGGCGCGGGCAGGCGCGTCTGCTGCCGGCGCCAAATTGGCATCGGGATGACGCTCGGCAAGCAGGATGCAGATCGCCGCCGATTCCGTCATCGAGCTTCCGTCCGGCAAGGTCAGCACCGGCACCTGGTTCAACGGACTGATGTCGAGGAAGGCGGGGTCGGGCCGGTCGGTCTTCGGCACGTCGATCTGCTCGAACTGTGCATTCGCCAACGCCAGCGCTGCCTCGACGACGAAGCCGCCGCTGCCAGGACGGGTATAAAGCTTGTACATAAAATTCTCCCCCGGCCGCGCAAAGCAGGCCGGGGCGATATGAACCGGAAGCGGTGCCGCGCTCAAGCCGCCGATGGCGGCCACGCGCGTTTTTTCAGCGGGCCAGCTTGGACGCGAAGGAGCGTCGGACTACGATCCCAGCCCCTCGAACAGGATTGTCGACAGATAGCGCTCGGCGAAGGACGGGATGACCACCACAAGATTTTTGCCCTTGTTCTCCGGCCGCGAGCCGACGACGATGGCCGCCTGCAGGGCGGCGCCCGAAGAGATGCCGACCGGCACGCCTTCGAGGCGGGCGACGAGGCGGGCATTGGCCACCGAATCCTCGTTCGACACCTTGACGATCTCGTCATAGATCGTCGTGTCGAGGATCTTGGGCGCAAAACCGGCGCCGATGCCCTGGATCTTGTGCGGGCCGGGCTGGCCGCCCGACAGAACCGGCGAGGAGTCGGGCTCGACGGCGACGACATGCACGGAGGGCTTGCGCTTCTTCAGCACCTGGCCGACGCCGGTGATGGTGCCGCCGGTGCCGATGCCGGCGACGAAGATATCGACCTCGCCATGCGTATCGTTCCAGATTTCCTCGGCCGTCGTCGTGCGGTGGATTTCCGGATTGGCCGGGTTCTCGAACTGCTGCGGGATGATCGCATTGGGGATCGTCGCTGCCAGTTCGTCGGCCTTGGCGATGGCGCCCTTCATACCTTTCGGACCCTCGGTCAGCACCAACTCGGCGCCGAGCAGCGCCAGCATTTTCCGGCGCTCGACCGACATTGTTTCGGGCATCGTCAGGATCAGCTTGTAGCCCTTGGCCGCGGCGGCGAAGGCAAGCGCGATGCCGGTGTTGCCCGACGTCGGTTCGATCAGCGTTGTCTTGCCGGGAGAAATCTTGCCTGATGCCTCAAGCGCCTCGATCATCGCCACGCCAATGCGGTCCTTGACCGAGGCGATCGGATTGAAGAATTCGAGCTTGGCGATGAGATTGGCGACGATGCCCTTTTCCCTGGCGAACTTGTCGAGCCGCACCAGGGGCGTGTCGCCGATCGTATCGGTGATGGAATTGTAGACGCGGCCGCGACCGGGCACACGGGCTGTGACGGGCTTGTTCATTGGTTTCGCTCCCAGAATTTCAGGCGAGTAAGGATTTCAGGCAGTGGAATTGCAGCCGGCAAGATAGGGCCTTCGGTCGCGCAAGATAGACTGTCGGCTGAAAATATCCGAGTGGGCCCTGTGTCTAAAACCGTGCCGTCCCGGAAAAGCATTTCTCGCAAAGGCCCGTTTGCGAAATGCTTTGGCGGAAAGCTCTCTATTGCCGAGCGGCAATCGCTGCAGCAGCACCGACCATGAAGCCGGCCGCCGTGCGGTTCAGCGCCTTGAGCGCGCGGGGCGATTTCAGAAACCAGCGCGCCTTGGCCGCCAGCGCCAGATACGGCACCAGCACCACCAACAGGACGACAACGGTCAGCGCGACGAGGATGCCGTAATCCGCCAGCGTGATGGTTTTCAGGTCGACGATGGTCGGCGTGATCGCGAGATAGAAGATCATCGTCTTCGGATTGCCGAGGGTAACGGTCAGGCCGGCGGCAAAGCTCGACAGCAAGCCGCCCTTGCCTTTTCCGGCCTCGACGGTCTCGGGCGTGATGCCGCTGTTCCAGAAGCGCCAGCCGAGAAAGGCGAGATAGGCGACGCCGAGCCATTTGATGGCCAGGAAAACCATGCCGAAGGATTGTGCGACGAAGGCGAGGCCAAGCACCACGGCGGTCAGATAGGTGATGTCGCCAACCATCAGGCCAAACGACATCGCCAGCGACGAGCGGAAGCCTGAGCCGAGCGCACGGGCGACCAGCGCGGTGATGCCGGGACCAGGAATCGCGGCGGCGATGCCGAGGGCCGCACTATAGGCGAGGAATCCGGTAAGGGTCATGGCACTGGTCTCGGATCAGAGCGTTTTATTGCATGGGACAGGCCAAGATTGAATTCCCTGGGGCCGGATTCCATTGCACCAGATATCGAGGGCTCGCCTTACGAAGCCCCCTCATCCGGCCGCTTCGCGGCCACCTTCTCCCCGAGGGGAGAAGAGACGGGCGCCAGCGTCTGCTGACTCCTCTCCCCTCGGGGAGAGGTCGGATTGTTCCCGAATTGCTCTTCGCAATTCGGTTGGCAATCCGGGTGAGGGGGCCTGCGTTACCTGAGCAGATCAGGACGGACCGTCGCCATGGGTGACACGCCAGATGGTGCCGTTGCCGTCCTCGCTGACGATCAGCGCACCGTCGCTCGCAATCGCCACGCCGACCGGCCGGCCCCAGACCTCACCGTTGGAAACGACGAAGCCGGTGATGAAATCCTCATACGCGCCGGTCGGCTTGCCGTCCTTGAACAGCAACCGCACCACCTTGTAGCCGGTCCTGTTGCCGCGGTTCCATGAACCATGCAGAGCGACGAACGCATCGCCCTTGTATTCAGCTGGAAAGCTCTTCCCCTCGTAGAAGGCGATGGTGAGCGGCGCCGAATGCGCCTGCATCAGCACATCGGGAACGGTCGTTTTGCCGGCAAGATCGGGGCGCTCACCCTTGTGGCGCGGATCCTCATTGTTGCCGATATAGTACCAGGGCCAGCCATAGAAGGCACCCTCCTTGACCACGGTCGCGTATTCGGGTGGCACATTGTCGCCAAGCGCATCGCGTTCGTTGACGACGCACCACAGCGCGCCGGTCGCCGGCTGCACGGTCATACCCGAGCAGTTGCGCAGGCCGGCGGCAAAGATGCGGCCGTTCTTGCCATCGGGATCGAAGGTCAGCACGTCGGCGCGGCCGTCTTCAGAACCCCAGGCTGCACCCAGCGGCTGCGATTTCGCCCAGGCATCGAGTCCGCCTTTCGGCTCCCGGCCCATGTCCTCGGCGACATTCGATCCCGAGCCGACCGAAAGGTAAAGCGTCTTGCCGTCCGGCGAGAAGGCGATATCGCGGGTCCAGTGATGACTGGCGGGGATGTTGCCGACGATGGTTTCCGGGTCGCCGGAGGCCTTCAGTTCGCCATTGCGGTAGGCAAAGCGCACGATGCTGTCGCTGTTGGCGACATAGACCCATTGCGGGTCAGGGCCCGGCGGATAGAAGGCAATGCCATAGGGTCGGTTGAGATTGCCGGCAAAGATGCCGTCCTGCGCCGGCTTCGCACTGCCTTCGGCGAGGCGATAGATGCGGACCTGGTTGGCTTTGCTGTCGGCGACGAACAGGTCGCCATTCGGCGCGACGCGCACGACGCGTGGATTGTCGATGCCCGATGCAACCAGCTCGGCCGAGAACCCCGGCGGCAGTTGCAGCTTCGCGTCTGCCGGCATGTCCGCGATGCCGGCGCTGTTCGAGGTCGACCGGGTGGCATTGGGCTTGGGCAGATCATCCGGTCTGATCAGCCGGCGGGTGCCCGGCTTGTCCGCTCGCCAGTCGCCGAAGGCAGCCGCGCCTTTCAGTACCGGTTCGTCCGCCTGCTGGGCGAATGAAGCGGTCGAGACAAACAGTGCGGCGGAAAGTGCCGGGCCGGCAAAACGCATCATTCGGT
>NZ_RZPF01000213.1:0-8966 GCF_004022735.1 Mesorhizobium sp. M7A.F.Ca.AU.001.01.1.1 | reverse complement strand
GTGCCAAGGTCATCCTGGCGCAACGGGAACCGATGTTCCTGCCCGGCGAGGAACGCGACGCCGCCCAGATCCTTTCGGACGCGCTGGCGCGCGAAGGTGTCGAGGTTCGCCTCAACACCGAGGTGGTAGCGGTGCGAACGGAAGGCGGCAAGAAGCTCGCCGACCTGGTGTGCGACGACATCACGACAACGATTTCCGTCGACGAGATCATCACCGGCATCGGCCGATCGCCCAATGTCGACGGCCTCGACCTGGAAAACGCCGGGGTGGCATACGATGCCGACGGTATCAAGGTGGACGATTATCTCCGCACCACAAATCCGCACATCTATGCGGCGGGCGATGTCTGCCTCGCCTACAAATTCACCCACACCGCCGAGGCCACAGCTCGCATGGTCGTGCGCAATGCCCTGTTTCTCGGACGCAGGAAACTGAGCGAGCTGGTCATTCCGTGGTGCACCTACACCGATCCGGAGATCGCCCATGTCGGCCTCTATCCGGCGGAGGCGCGCCAGAACGGCATCCCGGTCAAGACTTATACGGTGCTGATGCACGATGTCGCCCGGGCGGTCATGGACGGCGAGGAGGAGGGTTTCGTCAAAATCCACGTCAGGGAAGGGTCCGACCGCATCCTGGGCGCCACGGTCGTCGCCAGCCATGCCGGTGAGATGATCAATGCGGTGTCGCTGGCCATCAAATCGGGCATGGGATTGCGTGCGCTGGCCGACGTCATCCATCCCTTCCCGACGCAGGCGCTAGGCATAAAGATGGCCGGCGACACCTATCGGCGGACAAGGCTCACCTCATCATGGAAGCATCTGGCTGGCCGCTGGTTGGCGTGGTCCAGGCGATGGTGACATTCCGGCAGCCTGCCGCAGCTGGTGCATCGGACATTCGGCGACGATGCGGCGCTTGACGAAAGCCTCGTCGACCATCTCGGATATCCGCCAAACGTCGGTGCCATCCAGAGGTTAGCCGGCTCTATATTTCCGCGGATCCTGCGGGCCCTGCCGACCGCGACTCCAATTTCGTGGCTGCCCTGTCAGAGTGCGTGCAGAAGTTCTTGCCGAATGGGCTCGAGATAGGTTTGCGGATGCAAGCGTCCCCAAACATGGTCGCGCTCGGTCAGATGCTTAACCTGCTCTATCCAGCGCCTTGGCGCATCGGGGTCCCTGACCTCATGCCAGTCGTCGACGACAATGACCGGCAGACCCTGATAGAGCGGGTCGAGCGGCGAGGTCTTGGTGACGACGATGCAGCCGAGATAGAACAGCTCCCATGTCCTATGGCAGTCCAGGCCGTTGCCTTCGGTGGACAGGACAAGCGGGTATTGCGAGTACAGTTGCCAGATCGAGCGCTGCGAGACGCGTTTCGCCAGGAAATCGACATGCGGACATCCGCGCAGGACATCAAGCAGTTCCCGGCGCTGTCTCGAGCCATTGCTGATGCTGAAATCAGAGAACAGTCTGGGCGGGCGGCGGTCCACATGATCCTGCCGGGCGCGTATGATTTCCAGTTGCTTCACAAGCCCTTCCGGCGTGGCGAAGGACCGAGGCGTGTGAAGATCGAGCCCGATCGGGAAAGGCTTGACCCTGGGGTGAGTGCCGTCACAATTCTGGCTGTACCAGGAGACCAGGAAGGGGTTGGCGAGAAGCTGGTCGACGGTGCCCTTCGCCAGATCAGACGGCACCGAAGCATCGCCATCGGTCGTCAGCAGCGTGAACGGTGCCGTGATCGTCGGCAACACGATCCTGACGAACGTGTCGAGATCACAGGTTTGCGCATCCCTGGACAAGGTGCTCAGACGCAGCCAGACGATGCCATGTGCGCCGCTGTAATGCTGGCGGAAAAATGCCTCGCTCTGTGTCGATGCGGTTGACGCGTTGCGATACCAGCGCGGCCCGGCGAAATCGCAGAAATGTCCGATCCCCTGCGACCACAGCACGGGCGGAACGCCAAGAAATCTCAGCGCCCTGGAATAGACGGCTCTTTTGACTGCCCTTCGCAACCTGCCCATGGGCAACTCCTAGCGCGGATGCCAATACCGTTGCAACGTGCTGCCCGACATATTCGCCTTGAGCGGAACAAAGGCCAAAAGTTTCCCCGCAATACCCCTTCCGGCTCCGGAGAACCCAACTTACGACAGGCGCAGCCGCCGGCGAGGCTCGATCTACAGACTTGATTATGACAAAGGTCGAAGGGCTTGCGGTCGGCGCAAGGCCGCACGTCTCAATCGTGCAATTCCCGCGATATCGGCGGCCCCACCGAAAAGCCGGAGAATGTGACCTCGAAGCCCTCGCGTTGCGGCGAACAGCACATCATGCCGACATCGACCGTCCTGGAGATCGGAAAGTAGGCGAGCCGCACAGGCTTCCAGTGGCCGTCGGAAGCATCGAGATACTGGACACGGATCGTTTCGGCGTGACGGGTCAGCCGGATCCTGACGCCGCCCGGACCGGCATGAATGGCGACCAGCGACCAGTCTGACGTGTCGTTGGTGACCACGACGGAGAAATAGGCAAGGCCGTCGGTGTACTCGATACCGGCCTTGATCCAATGGGTTTCGCTGAGCCGGACCATCAGCCCCGCCTGATCATAAAGCACCTCGTAGTCGCCTTTGACGGTGACCTCGGCGGTGAAATCGCCTTCGACGGGCCGGTGCAGGAAGTGGCCATTGTCGCGCCAGAAACCGTAGAAGGTCTCGCGCCAGAAATCGGTCTCCTTGCCGGTGCGCACACGAACGCTGTCGCCGTCGATAGAATGGTGCGGCGGCGGGTTAAGCCAGGTCAGGTCCTGCACTGTCATCCTTCGCGCCGCTCCAATCCAGATGTGCATGGCGGGGTTGCCGGCGTGGTCGGCAGTGACCGATCAGCCCGGCTGATCGGTCGACGGCTGATCAGCCCGCGAATGTGTAGGCCGTCTTCACCGTGGTGTAGAACTCCGCCGCATAGTGGCCCTGCTCGCGCGGCCCATAGCTCGAACCCTTGCGGCCGCCGAAGGGAACATGGAAATCGACACCCGCCGTCGGCAGGTTGACCATCACCATGCCGGCCTCCGAATTGCGCTTGAAGTGCGTGGCATGCTTGAGGCTCGAAGTGCAGATGCCGGAGGTCAAGCCAAAGGGCGTGTCATTGGCGACGGAAAGCGCCTCGTCATAGTCCTTGACGCGAATGACGCTGGCGACAGGCCCGAAAATCTCCTCGCGCGAACTGCGCATGGCGTTGGTCGCCTCGGTCAGCAACGCCGGCTGCAGGTAGAAGCCCGGCGTCTTGCGGTCGAGCCGCTCGCCACCGAAGGCGAGCGTGGCACCTTCCCTGACGCCGATGGCGATATAGTCCTCGTCCTGCTTCAGCTGCGTCGCGTCGACGACAGGACCGATCTGGGTCTGCGCGTCGAGCGCATCGCCGATGACCAGTTTGCTCATGCGATCCTTGAGGGCGTCGACGAAGCGGTCGTGAATGCCGTCAGCCACAATCAGCCTGGACGAGGCGGTGCAACGCTGGCCGGTCGAGAAGAAGGCACCATTGAGCGCGCAATCGACGGCGATCGCGAGGTCGGCATCGTCGAGCACGACCAGCGGGTTCTTGCCGCCCATTTCAAGCTGGAACTTGCGCATGTGTTCGATGCTTGCCGCAGCGACGCGCTTGCCGGTGCCGACCGAGCCGGTGAAGCTGATGGCGTTGACATCGGGACTGTCGAGCATCGCCTGACCGACGACCGAGCCCTTGCCCATGACGAGATTGAGCACGCCCTTCGGCAGGCCGGCGCGATGCAGGATGTCGACGATGGTCCAGGCGCTCTCGGGAACCAGTTCCGCAGGCTTGAAGACGACGGTGTTGCCGTGTGTCAGCGCCGGGGCGATCTTCCAGGCCGGAATAGCGATCGGAAAATTCCACGGCGTGATGATGCCGACCACGCCGACCGCCTCGCGCGTCATCTCGACGCCGACGCCCGGCCGCACGCTCGGCACGACCTCTCCGGTCAAACGCAACGTTTCGCCGGCAAAGAAGTCGAATATCTGGGCGGCGCGAATTGTCTCGCCGATGCCTTCGGCCAGCGTCTTGCCTTCCTCTCGCGCCAGATTGCGGCCGATCTCGTCCTTGCGCGCCAGAATCTCGTCGGAGGCCTTTTTCAACACCGCGTGACGCGCCAGCGGACCGGAGCGGGACCAAGCCGGGAACGCTGCCTTGGCCGCAGCGATCGCCTGCTGGGCCTGTTCGACACCCGCCGAGGCATAGTCGCCGACGACGTCGCCGGTATCCGAGGGGTTGATGTTGCGCGAACCGGCATCGCCGACCCACTCGCCATCGATGAGGTTCTTTCGAAACAGCGTCATATCGTATGTTCCTGCTTGTTGGCCGCGCGGGCATCTGTCTGAACTGGTATTTGCCAGACAATTGCCTCGCGGGAAAGCAAACAGTGAACCGCCAGCCGCGACAAAAATCCCCGTGCCTGCGCCGCGCGGATGGCGGGCGACGACGATTCCCCATCGAGCCTCGATGCAGCCAACCTCCATCGTGCATCAATCCGCTTGGGCCGATTCATCCTGTACACTTATGTCCATAGCCTTGATTTGCCTGAGGCAGCATGTCATGCGTCGTGTCGATGGCAGCTCTCGAAACGACGATTCAGCGCGCCGGCGCCACCGGCAACATCAAGGCCACTCGCGAAGACTGGCTGAAGCTTGCGCTTGAAACGTTGATCTCTGACGGAGTCGAACGCGTCCGCGTGCTGACGCTTGGCCAGAAGCTCGATGTGTCGCGCTCCAGCTTCTACTGGTATTTCAAGAGCCGGCAGGATCTGCTCGATCAGTTGCTGGACTACTGGCGGCAGACGAATACCAAATTCATCGTGGAACGCGCCAGGCGGCCTTCCGCCACCGTCATACGCGGGGTGATGAGCATTTTCGAATGCTGGGTGGACGAAAGGCTGTTCGACCCCCAGCTGGATTTCGCGATCAGGGCCTGGGCCCGTCGCTCGCCCGCCATCAGGCGCGCCTTAGACGAGGCCGACGAGGAGCGTGTCAACGCCATACGCGACATGTTCATGCGTCACGGCTACGACGAGGAGGATGCCTTCGTGCGGGCCCGCGTGCTGTATTTCATGCAGATCGGCTATTACTCGCTTGAGCTCAACGAGCCGATGAGCAGCCGCCTGCCTCACGTCGCCGGTTATCTGCGCAGCTTCACCGGCCAGGAGCCTCCGGCGGAGGATGTCGAGGACTTCTCGCGCTATGTCGAGAAGACGCTTTCGCGCAATCGATAGTACGGGCCGCTCGGCCGCCGCGGCCTGACGATTTCGCGTCGTGCATCGGCCCAATAGCAAGCACGGTTGCTGCCGACAGCAGCAGAGGAGCCCTCTGCCGTATCGGCGCAGAGCGGCGCACGGGCGCTCATTCCGCTGTCCGCCAACCTCTAGACACATATGTACAATACCGATAGGGTACGCCACACTGGCTGGGTGGAGTGCGACAGGATGAAATCCCAATATCGGGCGATCGTCATCGGCGGCGGCGTGGTTGGAGCCTCGGTGCTCTATCACCTGGCGAAGTTCGGCTGGAGCGACGTCGCGCTGATCGAACGCGAGGTGCTGACCGCAGGGTCGAGTTGGCATGCGGCCGGCGGGTTCCATGCGCTGAACGCCGATCCCAACATCGCCGCCCTGCAGGCCTACACGATCGACCTGCTCTCCGAGGTCGAGAAAGAATCGGGCCAGAGCATCGGCATGCACATGACCGGTGGCATCTCGGTCGCCTCCGCGCCGGAGCGCTGGGAATGGTTGAAAGCGTCATACCGCATCTTCCAGACCATGGGCATCGACGATGTCCACCTGGTCGGAGTCGATGAGATCAAGCAGCGCTGCCCGATTCTCAACACCGATGGCATGCTGGGTGGACTCTATGCCGCGCGCGAAGGCCATATCGATCCCTCGGGCGTCGTGCACGCCTATGCCAAGGCAGCCAGGCTGCGCGGCGCCGATATCATCGAGCACAACCGCGTGCTGGCACTCAACCGCCGCGCGGACGGCGGCTGGGACGTAGTCACCGAGAAGGGCACGGTCATTGCCGAACACGTCGTCAATGCCGGCGGGCTGTGGGCCAAGCAGGTCGGCCGGATGGCCGGCATCGACCTGCCGGTGTCGCCGATGGAGCACCATTATCTCGTCACCGAGGCGCTGCCCGAAATCCAGGCGCTGGACAAGGAATTGCCGCTGATCGTCGATCTCGAAGGCTTCACCTACATGCGCCAGGAACAGAAGGGCCTGCTGCTCGGCATCTACGAGATCAACCACAAGCACTGGAACATGGATGGGGCGCCGTGGGATTACGGCATTGAACTGATCCAGGAAGACACCGACCGCATCGCCGACGAGTTGGCCCTCGGCTTCAGCCGATACCCCTGCCTGGAGAATGCCGGCATCAAGCGCTGGGTGAACGGCGCCTTCACCTTCTCGCCGGACGGCAATCCGCTGGTCGGCCCGGTGCGCGGGGTTCCCAACTACTGGGTGGCGTGCGGCGTCATGGCCGGTTTCCTGCAAGGCGGCGGGGTCGGCAAGTCGCTTGCCGAATGGATGATCCATGGCGAGCCGGAAGCCGATGTCTACGGCATGGACATCGCCCGCTATGGCGATTTCGCCTCCAACCGCGAATACATCAGGCAGACCACCGGGCAGTTCTATTCGCGCCGCTTTGTCATGAGCTATCCCAACGAGCAGTTGCCGGCGGGGCGGCCCTTGAAGACAGCCGGCGCGCATGACGCGATGGATGCCGCCGGCGCGCGCTGGGGCAATTCATGGGGCATGGAAGTGCCGCTCTATTTCGCGCCGCATGGCTTCGTCGAGACACCGACGCTGAAGCGCTCCAACGCCTTCGACATCGTCGCACAGGAGTGCCGCAAGGTGCGCGAGGGCGTCGGTCTGCTCGATATCACTGCCTTCTCACGCTACGAAATCGCCGGGCCGCAGGCGGAAGCTTGGCTCGACCGGCTGCTTGCCTGTGCGCTGCCCAATCCGGGTCGCGCCAAGCTCGCGCCTATGCTCGGCGAAAACGGCAAGCTCAAGGGCGACCTCACCGTCTTCAACTGGGGCGATGGCTCCTGGTGGATCATGGGATCCTACTATCTGCGGCAGTGGCATATGCGCTGGTTCGAGCAGCATATGAGCGACGGCGTCACCGTCCGCGACATTTCAGACGCGGTCGTCGGTTTCTCGCTGGCTGGTCCCAATGCGCGAATGTTGCTTGAGCGCCTCACACATCAGGACGTTTCGCACGAGGCCTTTGGCTTTCTAGCCTGCAAGACATTGGATGTCGGGCTGGTGCGGGCCAAGGTCGGACGGCTCTCGGTCATCGGCGAACTCGGCTACGAGATCCATTGCCAGGCCAATGAGCACGCGGGCCTGCGCCGCGCTCTGCTGACGGCAGGCAAGTATCTGGGCGTCACCGAATACGGCTTCAGCGCGGTCAATTCGCTGCGGCTCGAAAAGAGCTTTGGTATCTGGTCGCGCGAGTTCACGCAGGACTATACGCCCGATGAGACCGGGATGGACCGCTGGATCGCTTTCGACAAGGGCGATTTCATCGGCCGCGAGGCGGCCCGGAAGGAGCTGAAGGCTTCATCGAGGCGCACGCTGGTGACGCTCGAAATCGACGCGGCGGACGCCGATGCCAGCGGTTACGAGCCGGTCTGGTATAGAGGCAAGCTTGCTGGCTTCGTCACCTCGGGCGGCTACGGCCATACGGTCGGCAAGAGCCTCGCCATGGCGCTGGTCGAGCGCGAAGTGGCTGATATCGATACGCAGTTGACAACCCACATCGTCGGCGTCGAAAGAGGTGCGCGCGTCATCGCCTCGTCGCCATACGATCCACTGGGCAAGGCGATGCGGGCATGACCGATCGAACCGGTGACGTCGGTGCGGAAGACCATGCGATGATCCACGTTTCTTTCCGAAAATCAGGCCGGTCCGGCACGTCATGACCACACGCTATTCCGCCTTTTCGCTGTTCAAGGAGGGCCTGGCCGGCCAAACCGGCTGGCAACCGGCGTGGCGCTCGCCCGAGCCGAAACTGTCCTATGATGCGATCGTCATCGGTGGCGGCGGCCATGGGCTGGCAACGGCCTATTACCTGGCCAAGAACCACAACATCACCAGGGTAGCGGTGCTGGAAAAAGGCTGGATCGGCGGCGGCAACACCGGCCGCAACACCACCGTGGTGCGCTCCAACTACTATTATCCGGAGAGCGTCGAGCTATACGGGCTGGCGCACCGGCTCTATGAGGGATTGTCGAAAGAGCTCAACTACAACGTCATGCTGTCGCAACGCGGCATGGTCAATCTCTGCCACTCGACCGGCGAGATGGAGATCGGCGCCCGCACCGTCAACGCCATGCAGATCAACGGCATCAATGCAGAGCTGTTTTCGCCTGACGATGTGCGCCGGGTGGCGCCGATCTACAATTTTTCACCGGACGCACGCTTCCCGGTGTTCGGCGGTATCTGGCAAGGCAGGGCCGGAACGGCACGCCATGATGCGGTCGCCTGGGGCTATGCGCGGGCCGCAAGCCGACTCGGCGTCGACATCATCCAGAACTGCGAGATCACCGATTTCATCATCGAGGGCGGCCGCTGCCGTGGCGTCCAGACCTCGCGTGGCGCGATCCGTGCCGAGCGTATCGGCATGGCGGTGGCCGGGCATTCTTCGGTGCTGGCGGCCAAGGCCGGCTTCCGCCTGCCGATCAATTCCTATGCGCTGCAGGCCTGCGTGTCCGAACCGGTCAAGCCGATCCTCGACACGGTGGTGCTGTCGCCCGGCTGCGGCGTCTATGTCAGCCAGTCGGACAAGGGCGAGATCGTCATCGGCGGCGGGCTCGACCGCATCCCCTCCTACGCGCAGCGCGGCAATCTGCCGACGCTGGAGGGGGTGATCGCCGGCCTTTTGGAGATGTTCCCGATCTTCGGCCAGCTCAAGC
>NZ_RZPF01000212.1:0-8980 GCF_004022735.1 Mesorhizobium sp. M7A.F.Ca.AU.001.01.1.1 | reverse complement strand
CCTATCTCTCCGGCGCCATCGAGGTCGATGTCGACTGCCTCTGCGACGGCAAGGCGACCTTCGTCTCCGGCATTCTGGAACACATCGAGGAGGCCGGCATCCATTCGGGCGACAGTGCCTGCTCGCTGCCGGTGCACTCGCTGCCTTCCGAACTGGTCGACGAACTGGAGCGCCAGACGGCAGCCCTTGCCCGCGCGCTCAATGTCGGCGGGCTGATGAACGTGCAGTATGCGATCAAGGACGGCACGGTCTA
This sequence comes from Mesorhizobium sp. M7A.F.Ca.AU.001.01.1.1, assembly GCF_004022735.1. Lineage (NCBI taxonomy): Bacteria > Pseudomonadati > Pseudomonadota > Alphaproteobacteria > Hyphomicrobiales > Phyllobacteriaceae > Mesorhizobium > Mesorhizobium sp. M7A.F.Ca.AU.001.01.1.1. Next base: position 8,727 of record NZ_RZPF01000212.1, on the reverse strand, counting down.
TGTGCTGGAGGTCAACCCGCGCGCATCGCGCACCGTGCCCTTCGTCGCCAAGACCATCGGCCGGCCAATTGCCAAGATTGCCGCCCGCATCATGGCCGGCGAGAAGTTGGAAGACGCCTTCGCCCATTACGGCGCCATGCCCGACCCCAGGAACCCCGGCCACATCGCGGTCAAGGAAGCCGTGTTCCCCTTCGCCCGCTTCCCCGGCGTCGACATATTGCTCGGCCCGGAAATGCGCTCGACCGGCGAGGTCATGGGCCTCGACCGCGATTTCGCGCTGGCCTTCGCCAAGAGCCAGCTCGGCGCCGGCGTCGACCTGCCGCGCTCCGGCACGCTGTTCGTCTCGGTGCGCGACGAGGACAAGAAAGGCATCCTGCCGGCGGTGAAGCGCCTGGCCGGCCTCGGCTTCAAGGTGCTGGCCACCTCAGGCACCGCCCGCTTCCTCGCCGAAAACGGCGTCGACGCCCAGAAGATCAACAAAGTGCTGGAAGGCCGCCCCCACATCGAAGACGCCATCCGCAACCGCCAGGTGCAGATCGTCTTCAACACCACGGACGGCCAGAAGGCAGTGTCGGACTCGAAGTCGCTGCGGCGGGCGACGCTGATGCAGAAGGTGCCGTATTATACGACGCTATCGGGCGCGGCTGCGGTGGCGGAAGCGATTGCGGCACTGAAGGCGGGGAGCCTCGAGGTCAGGCCGCTGCAGGAGTATTTTGCGTAAGGATTGGTGAACTGCTGTCGGCAGTTCTCGCTTTCAAATTGCTCGCCGCAGCCAAATGATATCCGGATTATACCAGCATCTAAAATAGTGCACTCCGACGGTTAGTAAAGGGTCGGATACAGTAGACAGCCCCCGAGACGTCACGTACGCTAACAGCCAAAAGGCGGGGGGACCAAAAAATGAATCCAGTAATTCGCGCTCAAGTCAAGGATTACGCAAAATCCACGAGCATCGAGTCGGCAAGTCTTAGTGATCAATTCGAAATTTACTCGATATTTGCGACTCTAATCGGTCTGTTGGCCGAGTCCGCAGATGCCAACGATGTCCATTTGACAGGCACGGAGTTCGGTCTCGACGGAGTCGCAATATTAATACAAGGGGAAGTAGTAAAAACACGGATCGAAGCAGAAGATAAGCTCGCCGCGATCAAAAATCCATCGATTGAGTTTGTTTTCTTTCAGTCGAAAACTAGCCCAAGTTACGACTACGGTGACATTTCCAAATTTTTCGATGCTATAACCAGCTTTTTTGATGGCGATTTGCGAGATGAAAGCCCCCAATTGTCGGACTTAACCGAGGCGATGCTCGCGGTATATGAAGGTGTAGTTGGAAAGAAAAATCCTTCGCTAAAAGCGTTCTACATCGCAACCGGAAATTACGAGGAACCTCGGCGCATTGAGTCTTTGAAGAATACATTCACTCGTCAAATGTCTGAAAAAAACATGTTTGACAGAGACAACCTTGACGTAAGTATCGTTGGAGCTCTTCAGCTACAACAATGGTACCGAGCCGCCACAACATCTGTCGAAGCAGAAATTGAATTTACAAAAGCAGTCGTTATGCCAAAAAATAAGAATGTGGACGAGGCATACGTTGGATATCTCGAGGCCAAACAACTAGTTAAGCTATTTACTTTGTTTGACGATAAATTTAACGCAATCGGCATCAATAAATCGGTTTTCGTTGACAATATTAGAGACTACGATCAAAGATCTAAGATTAACCAAGAAATAAAGGTCTCAGTACTTGAGAGCGGTGGTGATGATTTTGCTTTTAGGAATAACGGCGTTACAGTTGTGTCGAAAAGTATAGACCGCACTGGAGATCGATTCCATCTTGAGGACTATCAAATAGTAAATGGGTGTCAAACGAGCAATATTATATACGAATTGATCTTTGGGGAAAGCAAAGGGGCAGCTGAAGATCTAAATCTAATTGACCATATTGCAGTGCCATTCCGCCTGATTGGGTCGAAGAACGATGACTTCGTCGCATCGATCATTATTGGAACGAATAGGCAGAACCCGGTGAAGGAAGAACAATTCTGGGCGCTGAGGCCATTTTTAAAGAGCCTCGAAGAATACGCCAGATCGGTTGAGCCGGAAGAGATCATATATCTTGAACGGCGCGAAAACCAATATCGTGGCCAGCAGGTCGAGCGCGTTAGGATAATTCAGCCATCTTCGATGATGAAGGCCCTGGCTGCCGCGATTTTCTTCCAGCCCAATCGTGCAGCTCGCGACTATCGGGGAATCATGTCGGAGTATGATAGCAAGATATTTAAGGATGATCATGATGTTAGGATCTATCATGCCTGCTGTTATCTCTACTACCGAATTGAGTTCCTCTGGAGAAACCAGCGTATAGATAATAAATATAAGACGTTCCGATTTTATATCATATGTGCCGTCGGTTTAATTGTGACCCGAGGCAGAGACGTCTTTTCCATGAAAAAATCGGAAATAGAAAAAGTAGCGCAGAATATTATTGCATTGAGCAAGAATGAAGAGGCGCTCAAGGCGGTGGTTTATAGAAGCTCAGCGATATTAGACGACAAACTTAAGCAGTTTGGGACGCAGTCCCAGGAGAGGGTTCGGGACGCCATCCGATCAGAGTCGGTTTCTAACGAATTTAGAGAGATGATCCTGACCCAAGACATTCCTGAGGTGAAAAACTACGTTTCATAAGAGGCTGGCGAGTCGTCATGCTCGTTCCTATACTCTCATCACGCCACCGCCACACACTCGATCTCGATATCGAACTCCATCGGCCACGACGCCACCGGCACAAAACTCCGCGCCGGCGGATTGACGCTGAAATACCTGGCATAAACACGGTTGATGGCGTTGTAGAAGCCGGAATTGACGGCGTAGATACGCACCATCACCACATTGTCGAGCGAAGTGCCGGCCGCTTCCAGGCAATGTTTCAGCGCCTTCAGCGACGCCTCGGTCTGCACCTCGATGTCGCCGCGCACCATCTCGCCGGTCACCATATCCACCGGCGGCGTCGCCGAGATGAACACGAAGCCGTTGGCCTTGACCGCTGTCGAGCAGGGAAGGCCGAGCGCCCGCACCTTGGCGGACATGACCGGCACTTCGATGATTTCTTTTTTCATGGCAGTTCTCCCTGAGTTGCAGGGAGCTTATCCCGGCACGGGCGGAACGCCAGCGCCGTTCTTCCCTTCTCCCCTTGTGGGAGAAGGTGGATCGGCGCGATAGCGCCGAGACGGATGAGGGGTGTTCCAGCGGAGTGAGACGTCGGCGTTCCCTGGAACACCCCTCATCCGTCGCCTTCGGCGACACCTTCTCCCACAGGGGGAGAAGGAAGATGCGGCGCTAGAGAAATCCGATGAACCGTCCGGCGAAAAGCACGGACGTCCACAGCAGTATCGAGAGCACAGCCAGGATGGTGCTGCCGGCCAGATCGTCACCACCTCTGGCGAAGCGCAGGAAGGTGAAAAAATTGACGCCGGCGAGAAGGATGAGTGCCATCTTGGCGAGGAAAACCGGCATCGCCGCATAGGTGCTCGCCTTGACCGAAAACAGCAGCGAGCCTGTGACGAGCGCACCCGCGAATGCACTTAATGCAATGCGGCGCAGCAGCGCGACGAATGCGGCTTGCGGCAGCGAACGGAAAGCGCCGCAGATCCTGAGGTCCATGAGAACGACGCTGGTCAACAGCGCGCCGATCGACATGATGTGGAGCGCATTGACTATGGGATAGGCGACGAAGGAAGCCTTCAGCCACCGCGCCAACGCAAGATGCTCAATGCCGGCGAGGAACTCGGCCATTTACGCCGGCGGCACGCGGTCGGGATAGACATCATATGTCTTGCCGTTGACGATGACGCGCACCGCTTTCATGCGCTTTTCGGTCGCCTCGAGCGAGCGGTTGCCGATCGCGGTCACCTCGTCGCCGACCTTGGCCACCTCCTCCGTGAAGCCGGCGGCGATCGTGCGTGATGGCGGCGCCATCTCCACCCGCCAGGCCTCACCCTCCGCGTCGACATCCAGCGTGGCGTGCGGATTGCCGATATAGATGGCCGTGATCTTGCCCTTGAGTTCGAAAAACCCATCCTGTGTCCACGACCAGCCGTGATGGGCATAGGCCGCGGTGCCGGCGGCAAGCATCACGGCCGCCGTCAGCGCGACGCTGCGAATTGCCTTGAACTGCATCGCTCGTCTCCTCGGTTCATCCCGCAGGCACTTGAGAGTAGGACACGGCGCGGCAACGTCAAATCATATCGAGCGAAAGACTGGACCGCCAAGCGCCCGCCCAATCGCCGGCATGACGCCTTGTTAATGACACCCATGCGCGCCACTCTCTCTTTCCTGGCCGTTCTTCCCCTGGGCTGAAGATCGGACTCCCATCGGAAACGAGGCGAACCATGAGCAGCATGAGAGACCGTCAGGAAGGCTTCGAAAAGAAGTTTGCGATGGACGAGGAAACGAAGTTCAGGGCCATGGCGCGCCGCAACAAGCTGCTCGGCCTGTGGGCCGCCGAAAAGCTCGGCAAATCCGGTGCTGACGCCGACGCCTATGCCAAGGAGGTCGTGCACGCGGATTTCGAAGAGGCAGGCGACAACGATGTGTTCCGCAAGGTCCGCGCCGACTTCGACGCGGCGGGCATCGCCCAGTCGGATGGCCAGATACGCACCGCCATGGAAGAGCTGCTGGTGACCGCGGTCGAGCAGATCAGGTCGACCTGAGCGCCGCTCAGCCTTGATCGGTATAGGGCGTGCCGTGCTTAAGGCACAGGGCCATATTGTGGTGTTGGTTGGCCAAGCGGGCTGGCTTCCATCGTAGCGCTCTACGGCGCCCCCCTCTGTCCTGCCGGGCAGGACAGAGGGGGGCGCCATAGTGAACCGCCCTCACCCCTGATGCGCGGCGGCCAGTTCCTTCACGTGTTTTTCGTGCATCTGCAGCGTCGGCAGGGTTTTCTTGGCGAATTCCTTCATTGCCGGGTCGTCGCCGGATTTCGCATAGCCGCTGAACAGCGCGACGGCTTCCTTATGAGCGTTGGTCTGCATCTCGATGTATTTGGCCTGGAATTGATCGCCGCTGGCGCTCTTCAGCTCATCGAGCATCTTCTGCTCCTTGGGCTGCAGGGCCGGACCGGACGGTGCGGTGGCCGAGGTTGTCTGGCCCTGGGCAAGCGCCGCCTTGAATTCCTCGCCGGCCTTGGTGTGATCGGCGATCATCTGTTTGGCGAACGCCTTGACGTCGGCGTCGGTCGCCTGTTGCTCGGCGAGCTTGCTGGACTGGATCTCGAACTCATTGGCGCTCGGCACCGTCTTGATGAAGGTCGAAGTGTCGACCTTCGTCGTGGCGGCGAGCGGCGTGGTCGTGGCGGTCGTGTTCGACTGGGCAAAGGCCGGCGCGCCGGCAAGCAATGCTGCTGCGGTCAGAATGGTAAGCGTCTTCATGGCATGTCTCCGGTTGGAATTGTCCCTCGGACAATCCAACGTCGCTTGGGCACTCCGGTTGCAGATCATGAGGAAGAAGCCTGCGCGTATCGCCTCGATTACCCGAACCGCGGCGGCTGGCCACAACTGCCTTCAGTGGCAGCAAGCTTCGCCATATTGCAGCTGCTCGTTCCAGTTCGGGCGACCTTCCGGCGTGAAATCCATCAGATTCCACAGCGTTTCGCAGGTGCCGAGGCCACGCGGATCCTGACCGGGCTCCGTCGGTGCGAAATCCAGTTCCGAACTCCAGAAATGGCGTATGCCGTCGGGGTCGCGGTGAAACACCGACAGCAGCGGGATCTGTGAGCCGTCGGCCGCCTCCGCATTGTAGTCGCGCTTGAAGCTGTTGGCCGCCGAAGACACCAGCCGCATGTTGCGCCAGCCCCGATCTCGACCGAGCGTGACCAGGTTTTCGAGCGCGGTCTTGCCCACCACCGCGAAATTGAAGCCGGCCGCCTGGAGATGCCCGACCGCGCCGTCGAACTGATCGAGCAATGCCGTGCAGGACGGACATGGCTGGTCCGGTCGGGCGAGCTTCGCCGTGCCGCCGCTGGTCGCCACATCGCGCTTCTCCTGCGGGTGGCGCGGGAACATCATGTTGTAGAGGATCAGGCTGTCCTTGCCGGGCGCGAACAGCTCCGACAGCCTTGTCTTCGCGGGCTTGCCGTGGGCATCCAGTGCGTCGAATTCATAGTCCTGGCGGATCAGCCCGCCCGGCGGCAGCGCGCGCCGGGCCTCGGCGACCTCTTCCATGGCGCGGCGCAGCTCGATTTCCTTCTTCAGCAATTTTTCGCGCGCGGTGCGGTATTTCGCGGATTCGTTGGGAAAGGTGATCATGATCGGCTCCTTCAAGTCGCAGCGCCGGCGTCCCGGCGCGGTTGCTCTGCGACCCAAGGACGTTTGGCGGTGATCGGCTCCGACATTTATTGCGCATGGTGATATGTCGTAATACCTGTCCGGGCAGCGTGATCCGGGGGACGAGATGCACGACGACGAGATCGATCTGCGCTGCCCGCAAGTAGTGACCGACAATGCCGCCAAGGGCCTCAGACTGCGCGGAGAATTCGGCCGCGGCGGCACCGAGATCGGCGTCGCCCGCGCCACCGAACTGAAGAACCGGGAAAAGCTCGCGCCCTCCACCATTCGCCGCATGGTCAGCTATTTCGCCCGCCACGAGGTCGACAAGCGCGGCAGGAACTACGGCAATGAGCAGAACCCTTCGGCCGGCTACATCGCCCGGCTGCTGTGGGGCGGCGATGAAGGCCGCACCTGGGCGCTTGATCTCAAGCAGAAGATCGGCAACGCGCCGGACATCTGACAACGGTCCGCACTACGCTGACCGCTCCTCACCCCTTCACCCCGCCGGCGGTGAGGCCGGAGACGATCTTGCGCTGGAAGATCAGCACCAGCACCACCAGCGGCACCGTGACGATCACCGAGGCGGCCATGATGTTGCCCCAGGGGATCTCGAACTGCGAGTTGCCGGAGAGCAGCGCGATCGCCACCGGCACGGTCCGCTGTGCGTTGTTGGAGGTGAAGGTCAGGGCAAACAGGAACTCGTTCCACGCACCGATGAAGGCCAGCAGGCCGGTGGTCGCCAGCGCCGGCCACATCAGCGGCAGGAAGACCCGGGTGACGATGATCCACGGCGTCGCGCCGTCTAGGATCGCCGCCTCCTCGACCTCGACCGGCAGGTCGCGGACGAAGGTGGTGAGCACCCAGACGGTGAACGGCAAGGTGAAGATCATGTAGGAGAAGATCAGCGCGAACAGGGAATTGTAGAGGCCGAAGATGCGGACCAGTTCGAACAGCCCGGCCAGCAGCGCCACCTGCGGGAACATCGACACCGACAGGATGATGAACAAAAGCGCCGAGCGGCCGCGGAATCGAATGCGCGCCAGCGCGTAGGCTGATGTGATGCCGAGCAACAGCGACAGCGCGACGACTGCGCCGGAGACGAAGAGCGAGTTCGCGAGGTTGCGCACGAAGGCGCCCTCGATCAGCACGTTTCTGTAATTGGCGAAACTGATCGTCGTTGGCCACAGATCAGCCCGGAACAGATCGGTCCCGGATTTCAGGCTGGTGACGATGGCGTAATAGAACGGGAACACCGCGACGAAGACGATTGCCCCGACCAGCAGGTAAAAGGCCGTGCGCTTCACGATCCACATCTCAGCGGTCCCCGTCCAGGCTGATCCGGCCGATCCGGATGGTGACGATGGTAAGCAGAGCGAGAATGAGGAAGAGCAGGGTCGAGGCGGCGGAGCCATAGGCGAACTTGTCGAACTCGAACAGGTTCTCGCGGGCGAACACCGACATCGACTTGGTGTGCACATTGTTGGGCGTCAGCACATAGATCAGGTCGAAGATACGCAGCGCATCGAGCGCGCGGAAGATCACCGCCACCAACAGCGCGGGACGGATCAGCGGCAAGGTCACCCGCCAGAAGATCTGCCAGGGGTTGGCGCCGTCGAGCCTGGCGACCTCGATGATCTCCCTCGGCAGCATCTGCAGCGCGGCCAAGATGAGCAGCGTCATGAATGGCGTCGCCTTCCAGATATCGACGATGAGGACCGCCGCCATCGCGGTGTCGGCGTTGGCCGTCCAGGCGATCTTGGTGCTGATCAGGCCGAGATTGAGCAGCACCACATTGATGATGCCGAACTGGTCGTTGAGCATCCATTGCCACATCTTCGCCGAGACGATCGTCGGGATCGCCCAGGGGATCAGGATCGCCGCCCTGACGATGCCGCGGCCTCTGAATTCGGCGTTGAGAACCAGGGCAACGATGGTGCCGAGGATGGTCTCGCAGGTCACCGAAATCACGGTGAAGCGCACCGTGTTCCAGACGGCACGCCACCAGACAGGGTCGACCAGCAACCCGTCATAGAGGGTCCGGCCGCTTGGCATGTGAAGTACCGAAAAGTAATTGGCGAAGCCGACCCATTGGCGCGCGTCGAGATCGGCCAGCGAGGCGTCGGTGAAGCTGAAATAGACCGTGCGGGCAAGCGGCCAGCCGGCCGCCGCGGCGAGCACCAGAAGCATTGGCGCCAGGAAAAGCCACGCCGAGCGAACGCGCTGTGCCCTCAACGGCGCGTGCGCGGCCTTGGCTGTTTCCGGTTTCATCCCTGTCATCTCGCTCCGCTCGCTGCGGTCCCGCCGGCCGGCTGGCCGCTTGCCCGCACGGTCTATTTCAGCTTCACCGACGCCTCGCTGGCCGATCTCGACGCGCGCCAATGGGTCGGCTTCGCCAATTACT
>NZ_RZPF01000211.1:0-9035 GCF_004022735.1 Mesorhizobium sp. M7A.F.Ca.AU.001.01.1.1 | reverse complement strand
GTCCACTGCAGCGGCTCTCGGCTCGCTCCCGGTCGCACCAATCGCTCGCGCCGCCGCCGGGACGCGGTTTCGGCGCGGCGTCAACGCCTGGCCCTGGTTCTCGCTGACGCGTGAATTTCCCGCACCCCGCACCGACTACGGCTGGCCGCCCTTCCAGTCGCAACGGCCGGTGCCGACCCCAGACGACCTGCGTCGGTTGCGCGAGACCGGGCTCGATTTCATCCGCTTGCCCGTCGATCCCGGCCCTTTCCTGGCCGCCGACGCCAAGACGCGCAGTCAGTTGCTGGACATGCTGGACGCCGCCGTCACCGCCACCCTCGACGCCGATCTTGGCATCATCGTCAACATCCAGGCCAACGCTGCCACCCATTACTGGAACCCCGACCGCATGGTCTCCAGCACCGCCGCACCCGCTTTCGATCTCTATCGCGGGCTGGTCGGCGAGCTTGCCGGCAGGCTGGCGCGGTTCCAGCCCGGCAGGGTGGCGCTCGAGCCGGTCAACGAACCGGCGCAGGCCTGCGCGTCGAACGTCTGGTTGCAAATCCAGCTCGCGCTTCTGACCGCGGCAAGGGCATCGGCAGCGACCCTGCCGTTGGTCGTCACCGGAGGCTGCGGCTCGATGGTGAGCGGACTGACCGCGCTCGATCCGGGCCCGCTGTCGCCCTTCGAGCCGATCCTGTTCACCTTCCACTTCTATGAGCCCTATCTGTTCAGCCATCAGGGCGCGCCCTGGATGCGCGAGCCGGTCTATCGGTCGCTCAACAATGTGCCGTGGCCGGCATCCGCCGGCTCGCTGCAACAGACGCTGGCATCGGTCAGGGCGCGCATGGCGCAGGACACCGAAACCCCTGAAGACGCCAAGCAAGCAGCCTATGCCGAGACCGAGCGTGTGCTGAAAGTCTATTTCGACGCCCAGCCCGACCGCTGGTTTGTCGACAAATATCTTCGCCAGGTCCGCGATTGGGCCGATGGCCATAGCCTTGCGCCGGAACGCATCATCATGGGCGAGTTCGGCGCGCTGCGCACCGACGCCCGCTATGTCGCCGCGCCCAATCCGGATCGCGGGCGCTACATCGCCGATGTGAGGCGGAGCGCCGAGGAACTCGGCTTCGCCTGGGCACTGTGGGATCTCTTCGATGGCATGGGCATGATGGACGACACCACCCGGGCGCTGGACCCCGATATCATCGCGGCGCTTGGCCTGACCATGCCGGCGGACTGACCGGCCTGAACGCTGCCCGCGCCGGCCGATAGAGCACCAATGCCAGCACCACGAACTTGGTCAGCAGCGTCGTCTTCGACGCGACGCTTTCCGAAGTGTTGATCAGGATAACCCAGCCCAGCATCGGCAGCCAGATGCCGGGATGGCAGCGGCGCGCCACCTCGAACAGGAACAGCACGAAGCCGAACGTCAGCAAAAGCGTGAAGAAGGCGCCCTGATAAAGGACCGTGCGGATGATCGGGTTCTCGATGCCCTGTTCGAGACCGTTGATGCGGCGCAGGCTGTCGATCAGGTCGACATCCGGTCCCACGATCAGATCGCGCAATTCCAGGTGCTTGAAGAGCTCGAACATCTCGACGCGGGCATTGGCGCTGCCGCTGTCCGACACGAAGCGCTCCAGCAGCGCGTCGAAAAAGCCCAGATATGCCGCCACGATGATGACGACCGGCAGCAGGGCGGCGAGCATGAAGCCGAGTGCCGCACCGAGGAGATTGACGCGGCCCTGGCGCAATTTGGTGATGCCCTGAAAAAGCAGGTAGCAGCCGCCGAGCACCACCGTCGTCACCATCGCCGTGCGGCCGCCGAAGGCGACGAGTGCCGCGCATTGCAAGCCGATCAACCCTATCCGCACAGGCATCGACAGGGATCTGGCACCGGAGAGCAGCGCAAGCACATAGATCGACGTCACCATGGCATTGGCAAGCGGATGCCCCTGCAGCGCGCTCGAGCGCAGATCGGTGGTAAACGCCACGCCGTCGAGGCGATAGGGGAAGATAAGCGTCTTGGTGGCGAACTCGAAAAGGGCAAGCAAGGCATTCGCCGTCATGACCACGTGGACGACGGTCTGCAGCCCGGCGAAGGTCCGCTCGTCGTCCTCGCTGAGCATCAGCACGAGAAGTGCCGCAGCCACGAACGTATCGATCATGCCGGCCATACCGGGCCGCTGCCTGGCGATGACAACGACCAGAAGCACGATCGATATGGCGGCCATCAGCGCGCTGGCCGGCCGCCTGTCAGCGAGATGGACGATATGGCCGACCGGATTGCCTGATGCGCAGGAGCGCCAGGCAAGCAGCAGGACGATGAGATAGGTGGACGGGTGGATCTTGGTCGCCGGGTTGCCGAACAGGCCATCATAATTGTAGCCGACCAGCCACAGCATGCCCCCCGAGATGCTGAACAGCACCGCCACCGCCGCGATCAATCCGAAGCGCGTCAGCGCATCGACCGAGGTGCCGGAGATGGGCGTGCCGGCGCGGGGTGCGGCAGCACCATGGTTCGAAGCGCTTGCGCTCCAACTGGCCGCCATATCAGGCGGCCTCGTCGACCAGCAAGGCGGCTGTCGGCAGGCGCCCCATGACGGAGACCGCCTGCGAAGTCGTCGTGACGTCGCGCATCGGGGTGGCGTTCAGCGTGGCGACGAGCACGATCTCGTCGGCCATGGCGACCAGCGGCGAGGCATTGAGATTGTCGGCCAGCGCGCCGCCGTCGATGACGACGAGCTCGAAGCTCCGGCTGGCCCGCGCCAGCATCTGCTGCGCAAAATAGATGCCATGCGCTTCCTGGAAGACCGCCTTTGAGCGGCCCCTGCCCAGCACGGCAACGTTGCTGCCGGCGGCGTAATGGCTGACGGCCTCGAACGCGTACTCGCCGCGCAGAACATCGAGGATCCCCGGCTGCGGATCCTTCTGGCCGCCGCCGCCAGCATTGGCATCGATAAACAGCACACGGCTGCCCCTGGATGCCGCGGCATTGGCCAGCAGCCGCGCCACCCGGCTGCGCTGCGCGCCCTCGCCCGGCGACGATGTCACCAAGATGGAAGGCACCAGCGGCCAGTCCGCCGGACGCTGGCCCGAACTGAACATGCGCCTGAGCGCAAGGCCGACGACGGCATCGGTCTTCTGGCTGGAGGCGGCGGCGCGCGCCCCGCCGAAAGGCCACCAGCGCCGGCCTGTGTCCGACTTTGCCGGCACCACGCCCAGCACCGGCGCGTCGATGGCCGACTGCATCTGGGCGCTGGAAAGCACCGTCGGCGAGGAATATTCGGCGATCAGCGCCAGACCGGTGCCGAGCCCAAGGCCGCCGAATATCGCGCCCAGCAACAGCAGCGGCAGAGGCGGCCAGCTCTTCTTCAAGGCGGGCATGGCGTTGGAGATGATGCGCGCATTGGTGCTGTCGACATTGATCTGCTCGCGCGTCTCCTGGGCGCGCTGGAGATAGTTCGAGTAGACGGAACGCAGCGCCTCGAGGTCGCGCTGCAATTCGCGCAGCCGCACCGAGGCCTGATCGGTGTCGAGCGACTTGCTCTTCATGCCGGCGACCTTGGCTTCCAGCGCCTGCTGGTTGGCCAGCGCCCGTTCGTAGTCGGTCTCGGTGGCGGTGGCGATGCGGCCAAGTTCGCGCGCGATCAGCTGGCGTGTGTCGCGCAGTTGCTGCTGGGCTGCGATCAGCGAGGGATGACGCGGCCCCAACTCCGTGCCGAGCTGCGAGACCTGGTCGACCAACGTCGCCTCCTGCGCCCGCAGGCTCGAGATCACCGCCGAGCGCATTGCTTCCGAAGTTGCGTCCGGCGTGCCGCTCTGCCGGCGCATCTGGTCGACCTGCGCCTTCAGCGCCGCGGTGCGGCTCTGCGCCGCCGCAAGCTGCGTGTTGATCTCGGTCAGTTCCTGGTCGCTGACCAGATTGCCTGCCGCCATCACCATGTTGTTGGCGGACTTGTAGGCTTCGACGGCGTTTTCGGCTTGCTGGACGCGCTTGCGCTGCTCGTCCAGCCGCGCGGTGATCGACTCGGAAGCGTCCTTGGCCATTTTCGCGCGCGCGCTCGCCTGGTCGACCAGGTAGGCCTGCGCGATGGCGTTGGCCAGGAGGGCGGCTTTGTCGGCGCTCTTGGCAGTGACGATGACGTCGAGGACCAGGACCTTGTCGGCCCGCTTCACCGCCAGGCGCCGGCGCAGCGCGTCGAGTGTCTGCACCGACCTGTCGCCTTCGGCTGATGCCGAACCGAGCAGGCGCGACAGCAAGCCCTGCCCATTGAATTCCGGATCCTGCGTCAGGTTTGTCGCCGCGATCGCCCGCATCAGCACGCCTGTCGACTGGACCACGCTGACCTGGCTCTCGACCTGCGTGATGCCGCCATCGGGTGAGATACGGCTGGGATTGACGTCGTTGGTGACCACCTGCAGGTCCTGCGGATCGATCAGGATTTCCGCCGCCGAGCTGTAGAGCGCCGGTGTGAATAGGCCGTAGAGCAGGGCGACCAGCGTCAGCAGTGCGACGGTGCCGAAGATCCAGAACCGGCGGCGCACCAGGATGCGCTTCAGATCGCCCAGTTCGACAGTGGAGGCTGCATATGATCCCGCGCGTGCCGGATCCGGGGAGTGTTGCTGAGGAACCATGGGCAGGGATGATTGCATGGCTGCCTCCGACAATACTCCATATGCCGGCAAGATCAGTTTGCGGCGCTAACCTAGCTATTCCTCCAACTGTTAAAACATTGTTAATTATGTTGAGAGGTGACGTGAATTTTGGCACGCGGTTTGCTTAAAAATATACATATCGAGGTGTTGGCTACGCAGCGAGCGGAGACGAATGCAAATGGGGTTACAATTTGACCGGACCGGTCTGGCCGGCAAGGCCGGGCACCGCCTTTTCGGACCTCCAACATGCAGATAAGCCTCCGCCTGGACGGCGACTGCGTCCGCGCCTTTCACGTCACGCTGCTGGAGCGCCTTGCCGCGCTCGAAGACGTCGAACTGTCCGTCGATGTCAGGCCGGCGGGCGGTGGCATTCCGCGCAGCGCCGCGGCCCTGTTTCAACTCGAAACGGCGATCCACGGACTGTCCCATGATGGACTGGCCAAGCGTGTGCCGCTTTCGGCGCTCGCGCCCTACCGGCAGTCCCCCGCTTCGCCTGACCTCGTCATCGACCTCTGCGGCGATGTCAGGCTGGAAAACACACGGATCTGGCGCGTCACCTATGACGGCGCCAGCGGCGAAGCGGCCTTGCTGGCCCTGATCCTCGCAGGTCGCACGCCGCTTGCCCGCATCGAGGAGAACGGCGTTGCGATCGCCGCCGGGCGTCTGGGCACCGAATATGGCGGCATCGCGCTGGCGTCCTTCCAGGATATGCTGGCGCGCACAGCAAGCCTGATCATAGCTGCCATGTCAGGCGCGGCAAAGTCCGTGCCTGATCTGCCCGAACCGGCGCAGGTGGGCGGCCCGCCGCCAATGCCCTCGGCGGGCAAGCTTGGGGTCAGGGCCGGCAAGGCGCTGGCGCGGCGGATCATCCAGAAGATCTATCACCTTTGCTACAACGCGCCGCACTGGAAGGTCGGCTGGCGGCAAACCGGGAGCCGCGATCTGTTCGAGCTGCGCGCGCATCCGGCGTCGGGTTGGCAAGAGTTGCCGGACGACGGCAGCCGCTTCTACGCCGATCCGTTCCCCATCCTCTACCAGGGCCAGCTGACCCTGTTCGTCGAGGACTATATCCATCGGCTCGGCAAAGCCATCATCTCCGCCGTTCCCTTCGGCCCGGCAGGCCCGCTCGGAAGGCCTGAACCGGTGTTGGAGCTGCCCTACCATCTCTCCTACCCCTTCGTCTTCGAGCGCGACGGCGAGGTCTGGATGGTGCCGGAAAGCTGCGCCAACGGCACGGTCGATCTCTACCGGGCCACAGCTTTTCCCGGCGGATGGGTCAAGGAGGCGACGCTTCTGTCCGGTGTCGTCGCCAGCGACGCCACGCTTGTCGAGCATGGCGGCGCCTGGTGGCTGTTCGCCACCGTCCGCGACGGCGGCGGCGCCTTCTCCGACGCGCTGCATCTGTGGTCGGCGCCGGATTTTCGCGGCCCCTGGACGCCGCACCCCAAAAATCCCGTGCTGATCGATATCGCCTCGGTGCGGCCGGCCGGCCGCATGGTCAGGCGCGGCAACGACCTGCTGCGCCCGGTCCAGGACTGCCGCAGGAGCTACGGCGCGGCGCTTGGCATCGCACGCATTTCTCACCTTGATTTGATCGGCATGGAGCAGGTCGTTGAAACCATCTTAAATCCAGGTGCGCTATGGAGTGGGCGTAAACTTCACACGCTCAACGAGGCTGGCGGCTTTGAGTTCATCGATGGCTCGGCGATCGCACCGCGCTGGAAGCAGCGGGCCCGCGATTAACCTAAACATTGGTTACTACCAAGCACGCGCGCCGGTTGCTTGCGGTTGATTTAGGTCCGGAAGATATTTTCTACCGGAGATTGTGAAACGCGCCGTTGCCATCAGAAAGAGCAGCAAAATGAGTATCTCAGAGGCTGGCCCGGCCCAAGTCGATGTGGCGATCGTCGGTGCCGGAATGGCCGGCACGACCTTGGCAATTCTGTTGGGACGAGCCGGCCGCAAGGTGGCGCTGATCGATCCGCACCGCGTCCACCACGAGGAATTCCGGGCCGAGAAGATCGGCATGGACCAGATGCTGCTGTTCGAAAAGCTCGGCCTCGATGCGACACTCAAGCGTCTCGTCACCTCCACGACCGACACGCATGTCTTTCGCCTCGGCCAGTTCTTCGCGCATGAGAAGAAGGCTGAATTCACATTCTCCTATGGCGCGCTGATCAATGGCCTGCGCGACGCCTTGCCTGCGCAAGTGCCGCTGACGGTCGGCAAGGTAACCGAAGTCTCGACTGGACCGGACCGGCAGCGGCTTGTGCTGGCCGACGGCACCGTCATCGATGCCCGCCTGCTGGTGGTGGCAACCGGTCACGGCGAGGCGGTGCGGCGCGCCGTCGGCGTCGAGCGTATCGAGCAATCGAAGGCGCATTCATTGTCGATGGGATTCGACCTCGCCATCTCGCCCAGCGATTTCGGTCATCAGTCCGTCACCTGCTACAGCAGGCGGGCCGCCGACCGTATCGCCTACATCAGCATCTTTCCCCTCGGCGACAAGATGCGGGCGAACATGTTCCTCTATCGCAATGTGGCCGAGCCGTGGACGCGGGCGTTCCGCCAGGAGCCGCAAAAGATGCTCTGCGAATTGATGCCCGAAATAGCCGTGCGATGCGGCAACTTCGAAGTCGCGAGTCCTGTCGAGGTCAGGCAGATCAGTCTGAGCACGACGCAAGGCCATCGCCGCGACGGGGTCATCTTCATCGGCGATGCTTTCTGTACCACGTGTCCGACGCCGGGCGTCGGCATCGGCCGCGTGATGACCGATGTCGATCAGCTCCATTCGGTTCACATTCCACGCTGGCTCGAAACTCCAGGCATGGCGGCTGACAAGATCAACGCCTTCTATGACGACCCGGTCAAGGTGGCTGCCGATGAGGATGGCATGCGGGTCAGTTACTATGCCAAGTCGATTACCGCCGACACCGGGCTGGAATGGCGCGTGCGGCGCCTGCGCAACAACACCGCGCGCCAGCTGATGATCATCGGCCGTAAGGTCCGGCATCTGGGACAACGGCGGGCACCCGTGGCCAATATGCGATAGGGCGCGACCAGTGGCGCCCTATCGCCGATATTGATTGCCCTTATAGGGCGAAGGCGTCAGTCGCCAACCGCTCAGGTTGCCGTCGGCGGAGGTGTCGATGGGGCAGTCTGGGCCGTGACACCCGAAAGCCTGTCGCGCTTCTGCAAGGTTGGTTTCTCGTATTTCTTCACTGTAAAGTGCCCTCCGAATTGATACGGCGCCAGCAGAACCAATTCCCTGCCCCATGTCAATTGTGCCATTACTGGTTCTTACGTCGTATCCACGCCATCGCGGTCAAACGATTCTTCACTGTTGCATTGCCGGCACATATCGGCTCCGACAGGTCACCTCATCCCAGCGCCAATCCCGCTCTCCTCGGCCGCGCGATGTTGTAAATCGTTTCATCCAAGGTATTTTGGCCATTGGGGAACAGAGGGAATAGTCATGTCCAACAGCGCCTTGCCGCTGGTCATCAGTGCGCCTGAACCACGCACGCTCGACCTGATCTTCACAGCCCGGCAGCTGGCGCGGCTCAAGGCGCACTATCGCATCGTCGAGACGACCGCTGACGGCGTCGCGAAACTGCCGGCCGACGTGCTGGCCGAGGCGCGCTATATCATCGGCCAGCCGCCCATATCGCCCGAAACGCTCGATCGGATGAAGACACTGCGCTGCGTCTTCAATGTCGAGACCAACCTCATCAACAATATGCCCTACGAGACGTTGTTCGCGCGCGGCATCCATGTCGTCACCACCGGCCTGGTGTTCGCCGAGCCGGTCGCGGAGCTTGGCCTTGCCATGGCACTCAATCTCGCCCGCGGCATCGTCGATGCCGACCTCGCCTTCCGCCAGGGACAGGAACTGTGGGGCGGCGACGGCAACCAGACGGCGCGGCTCTTGTCCGGCGCCGATGTCGGCATCATCGGTTTCGGCGATCTCGGCCGGGCGCTCAACCGGCTGCTGTCGGGCTTCCGCACCCGCACCAAAGTCTTCGATCCATGGCTGCCGCCATCGATCCTCATCGACAATGGCGTCGAGCCGGCCTCCCTCGACGAGGTGCTGTCGACCAGCGACTTCATCTTCGTCGTTGCCTCGGTGACCAGCGAGAACCAGGGTTTTCTCGGTGCCGACGCCTTTGCCGGCATGCGCAAGGGCGCTGCCTTCATCCTGCTCAGCCGCGCCGGCGTGGTGGACTTCCCGGCGCTGATGGCGGCGGTGAAGAGCGGCCACATCGTCGCCGCCAGCGACGTTTTTCCCGAAGAACCGCTGGCGCGGGACCATCCGGTGCGCGCCCTGCCCGGCTTCCTGCGCTCGGCTCACCGCGCCGGCGCGCTCGACATCGCCTTCAAGCGCATGGGCGATATGG
>NZ_RZPF01000210.1:0-9059 GCF_004022735.1 Mesorhizobium sp. M7A.F.Ca.AU.001.01.1.1 | reverse complement strand
GGCAAGCGCGAAGAATGCGCCCAGTCCCAGGCCGATGGTACCGCGTCGAGTGAGTTTGATCATCGTTTTCGTTCCTCTGTCTGGTTCACCGTTGCCGATCTTTGGGTTGATCCGAACATAAGTTCCCGGTCCCCCATGATCCCCTTCGGCCGGAAGATCATGACTAGAATGAAGATGAAGCCGAGCACGATCTGGCTGGCGCCAAACAGGGCCGGCACCGCGAAATCGCCGATCGTGAAGCCGCGTTCGACCGAGCGCAGGATCTCCGACAACAGCGAAACGCAGATGACGCCGACCACCGCGCCGGTCAGGGAGCCCATGCCGCCCAGCACCAGCATTGTGATCAGACTCATCGTCAGCGCGAAGTAGAAAGTGTTCGGCGAAAACGAGCCGAGATAATGCGCATAGAGCGACCCGCCGACGCCTGAGAAGAACGCGCCGATGACGAAGGCGATCAGTCTGGTCCGCAGCACGCCGATTCCGACAGCGCTGGCCGCGATCGTGTCGTCGCGCACCGCCTTCATGGCGCGCCCGAAAGGCGAATAAACCAGGCGCGCCAGAACGAACACCGTGATGGCGAGCCAACCCATCACCCAGGGCAACGTCGTCTCCAGCGGCACGCCGGTAAACGTGCGGGCACCTCGGGTGAAATCCGACGCATTGATCAGCACCACGTTGACGATAATCAAGAATCCCATCGTCGCCACCGAAACGAAATAGCCCGACAGGCGCATCAAGGGATAACCGACGACCACCGCAAGCAATGCCGTCAGAAGACCTGCCACCAGCGTCGCCGGCAGGAAGGGGAGGCTGAAAGCATGCAGAAACCCCGGCAGATGCGGCAGCAATGCCATCTTCTGCTGCACCGGGATCGACAGGATTCCCGAAATATACGCGCCGGCGCCGATGAAGCCGACATGGCCGAGCGAAAACACGCCCGTAAAACCGTTGCTCAGCGACAGCGCCAGCACCAGGATTGCATTCAGCGCGATCAGCAGGATAATCCGGACGAAATAGTCGCTCAGCACGTGCGGCGCACCGAATGCGACAGCTGCCCCCGCCACCACGGCGACGAGGACGAGGAGTGTGATCCGCGCTTCCCGGCTCACAGCTTTATCTCCCGGTTTGGCTGGAGCAGCCCGCCCGGGCGCACCAGGAGAAAGGCGATCAGCACGGCGAAGACGATTGCGTCGCGATAGGACGAGACGCTGCTCGGCAGGAATGCGACGATGAATATCTCCAGCGCGCCCAATATGTAGCCGCCGACCAGGGCGCCCGCGATCGACCCGAAGCCGCCGATGATTGCCGCCACGAAAGCCTTCAGGAGCGGCGTGAAGCCCATCTGCGGCTGCACCACGCCGGCCTGTGCCGCCCACAAAATGCCGGCGAGGCCGGCATAGGCGGATGCGACGATGAAGGCGACGATGATCAGCCGGTTGACGTTCAGACCGACAAGGTGTGCCGCCGACATGTCCTCGGCTGCGGCGCGCATGCCGAGCCCAGTCGTGGTGCGCGTGATAAACCAGCCGAGGAGCAGCAGCGACACGAAGGTCAGCGCGATGGTCAGGAGATTGATGCTGGTGAAGGTGATGGCGCCGTTCGACATTTCCCAGGAGGTGTTGAGAATATCGGGGAGTGGAAAATTGCGCGGCGAGGAGGTGAACACCAGGATGCCGACATTCTCGATGATGTAGGTGACGGCGAGGCTGGTCAGCAGTCGCGCAACGTCGGGCGCGTCGCGGATCGGGCGGTAGGCGATGCGTTCGATGAGGAAGCCGGCGGCGGCGGCTGCGGCGATGCCGCAGATCACGGCGACCGGGAACGGAACGCCGATGCCGACCAGCAAGGCAACCCCGAAGGCACCTACCATCATGACGTCGCCATGCGCGAAATTGGTGAGCTTGAGGACGCCGAAGACGATCGACAGACCGACCGCCACCAGTGCGTAGAGGCTGCCGAGGCTCACCGCATTGACGATCTGCTGCAGGATATAGTCCAGCTGGGTCATGTTGCCGCCCCGAGATATGCCTGCGCCACGCGTTCGCTGTCGCGCAGTTCCGCGGACCGGCCAGACAGCGCCACCTGGCCCGTGCGCAGCACATAGGCACGGTCGGCGAGGTCCAGCGCGAGCGTGATGTTCTGTTCCACCAGCAGCATCGTCATGCCCTGGCGCTTCAGTTCGGCAAGCGCGCTGAAGATATGGCGGACCAGCAGCGGCGCAACGCCGAGCGAAGGCTCGTCGAGCAGCAGCAGGCGCGGCGCCGCCATCAGCGCGCGCGCCAAAGCAAGCTGCTGCTGTTCGCCGCCCGACAGCGTGCCGGCCAGTTGCTTCAGCCGCTGCTTGAGAATCGGGAACAGCATGAACATGCGCTCGCTGTCTCTGAGGATGGCATCCTTGTCGGTGCGGGTGCAGGCGCCGAGC
Organism: Mesorhizobium sp. M7A.F.Ca.AU.001.01.1.1; assembly: GCF_004022735.1. NCBI lineage: Bacteria > Pseudomonadati > Pseudomonadota > Alphaproteobacteria > Hyphomicrobiales > Phyllobacteriaceae > Mesorhizobium > Mesorhizobium sp. M7A.F.Ca.AU.001.01.1.1. Next base: position 6,637 of record NZ_RZPF01000210.1, on the reverse strand, counting down.
CGCAGATTGTCAGCCACCGTCAGGCCGCCGAACAGGCGCCTGCCCTCCGGGCTCTGCGCGATGCCCAGACTTACGATGCGCGACGGAGCGACACCTCCAATCGGCTTGCCATCGAAGATGATCCTGCCGCCGCGCGGCCGCGACAGGCCGGAAATGGTGCGCAAGGTCGTGCTCTTGCCGGCGCCGTTGGCGCCCACCAACGCCACCACCTCGCCGGCATGGACGTCGAGCGAAATGCCCTTCAGCGCACGCACCGCGCCGAAATTGACCTCGAGGTTCTCGACACTGAGCAGAACGGGGCTAGGCGTGGCCAAGATACGCCTCCCGCACTTTCGGGTGTTCGCGTACCTGCTCCGGTGTTCCGACGCAGATCACCTCGCCAGTCGCCAGCACCTGGATGCGTTCGCACAGCGCCATGATCAGGTCCATGTCGTGCTCGACAACGACCACCGTTACGCCATAGCGGTCACGGATCGTCCGGATCAGCGCTGCCAACACCTTGGTCTCGTTGGAATCAAGACCGGCAGCGGGCTCATCGAGCAACAGCAGTTGCGGGCCGGTCGCCAACGCACGCGCAATCTCCAGCCGCCGCTGATCGCCGTAGGGAAGATCCGCGGCGACCCTGCCGGCCTGATCTGTCAGGCCCATGAGGTCGAGGAGTTCGTCGGCCTTCTGCCGGGTCGCGGCCACCCGCTCGCGATAACGCCGACCGCGCAGCACGGTATCGGCGGCGCCGACAGGATGGCGCAACTGCGCCGCCGTCAGCACGTTCTGCGCGACGCTGAGGCTGCCGAACAGGCGAGAGCCCTGGAAGGTGCGGGCGATGCCCATCGCGACGATCTGCGATGTGCGCAGGCCGACGATCGACCGGCCCTCCATCTCGATGCTACCGGAATTCGGCTGGGAGAAGCCGGTGATCAGGTTGAAAAGCGTGCTCTTGCCCGAGCCATTCGGCCCGATTACCCCAATGATTTCACGTTCGTGGAGCTCGATGGAATGATCACGCAGGGCAACCAGCCCTCGAAAGGCTTTTGTCAGCCCGACCGTCCTCAACAGCACTCGACTCGACTGTCTATCCACCCGCCGGTTTGCCCCTGTCCCTCGCCGCCCCGTTCGGCCCGGTCAAGCTTCAAATGGACAATTCGAACGGCAAGATGTCAAGTCCTATTCCCAAGAGGAAAGCTGTATGCCTGCCTCGGCTCGACCGTTGCCGCGACAGCACCGGCATCGATGCAGGGCCTGCAGTCCAGCGCGCCAGCGCTCGCTTCTCGAGCCTGCGCGCATAGTGCGTGGGCGCAAGGCACGAGACGAAGACGATCGGCGCCACCGGCCCGTAGACCTTGGGCGTCCTCGGACCGCGCTTGTGCTAGCTTGTTGTCTGTTCGGCGACAGCTTCTTCGAGGCCGGCTGCGGCCTGGGCGGCGAGAGCGCGCGCCGCCGCCTGTGAATCGTAGAATTCCTCGAGCGCATGAACCCTGCCCCACCGCAGCGTGAACACGTGGAGACCACGGTTGACGTAGGACGTATCGCCGTTGAGCAGGGTAGCGGTGCCATCCCACTGGGCAAACACGGTGGTATGCCACGGCCAGCCCTTCACCCACACGTGGTTGACCGTGAGATGGAGAGTGGGCAGAACACGGCCGAGGCGCTCGAACCACCGGCGCAGGGCCTGCTTGTCGTGGCGCTCGCCACCAAGCGCGTGTGCGCCACCAACCCGGTGATGGACATGCGGCGCGATGGCCTTCACCGCCGCATCCCAGCGATGGTTGTTGACGTCGTCGAAGCTCTGCCGGATCGATTTCTCGACAAAATAGCTGTAAAGCATGTGACCTCTCTCCAAACTTATCGGTGGCGCGCCGTTCCGACGCGAGACCCCGGCCAGCATCGCTCGGCCGCGGTCTGCGCGTCAGGTCAGGGCATTGTCGCGTCGGCTCGCAGGGATGTGTCCGTCTCGGTCGAGACCGTCACTTCCTCACCGGACCTTGAGAACGCGTAGAGCGAGCCCGGGTGGCCAGGTATGGAAAACGCCACGGAGTCACTGTTGGCGAGGCCCATGACAACCCGCAGCGGATCACCCCCGGTCTTCGGTGCGAAAGTGGCGGTGACCTCAAGCAGGTCGCCGTCCGGAACGTAGTAGACCACCATGTCCAGGTGTGCCTGGTGCAGGCTACCGCCTTCGATCGGGCGCCCGATGGTGGCTTCCTCGGCAAGAGCCGGGGTTGCAAGAAACAGCGCCGCCAGCAGCGAGGCGCCCAAGGTTTTGCGGATCATCTCATTTGTCCTTTTTTAGATTGCGTTCACCCTCTATATAGGGTATAGATTACGAATGCAATCTAAAAAAGGAGATGACGATGCGTGTAAGTCGCACTCAGGCCGCGGAAAACCGTGAGACCGTGATCAATGTGGCAAGCCGGCTTTTTCGGGAGCGCGGGTTCGACGGCATCGGCCTCAAGGATCTGATGAAAGGGGCCGGGCTGACCCAGGGCGCCTTTTACAAGCAATTCGAGTCGAAGGACGATCTGGCGGCGCTGGCGTCCAGGCGGGCGATGGAAAGCGCCACCCACAAATGGTCGGCCGCGACCGCGGCAAATCCCGGGAACCCGCTCGACGGGGTGATCTCATTCTACCTCAGCATGGATCATCGCGGAGAAAAGATGGACGGCTGCCCGGTCGTTGCGCTCGGCTCGGATGCCGCCAGGCAAGGTGCCGAGGTGAAGGCGTCATTCGAAGCCGGCATCAAGGCGTACCTCGAGATGCTCGGCGGTTGGGTTGGCGAGGGCGACATCGAAAAGACCGGCAACAAGGCAATGGCCGTTCTCTCGACGATGGTCGGCGCGGTCGTGCTGTCGCGGGTCGTCAACGACCCCGACCTTGCGCAGGCTTTTCTGGATGCGGCGGCCGATCAGGTTCGCGAAGCAGTCGCTACTTGAACGGCGCGAGCAGCGCCGCCAGCACAGCAAGGATAGGAGAGCAGATGGAACGGATTGTCGTCACGGGCATGGGTGCGGTCACGCCCCTTGCCGCCAATGTCGAAGCGTCCTGGTCACGCCTGCTTGCCGGCCGGTCTGGCGTTCGCAGGCTTCCTGACGATGTGGTGGGAGAGCTGCCGGCTAAGATTGGCGGCGTGGTTCCCTCCCTGGGCGAAGACCCCGAGGCTGGTTTCGATGCCGATGCCGTCCTGTCCGCGAAGGATCAGCGCAAGGTAGACCGGTTCATTCTCTTCGCGCTGGCGGCGGCGGAAGAGGCGCTTGCGCAGGCGCAATGGAAGCCTGCCTTGGAGACGGATCGCCTGCGCACGGCCACGATCATCGCTTCAGGTGTCGGCGGGTTCCCGGCCATCACCGAGGCGGTGCGCACGGTGGACCTGCGTGGCGCCCGCCGCCTGTCTCCCTTTACGGTGCCGTCCTTCCTGGTGAACCTCGCGGCGGGCCACATCTCGATCCGTCATGGCTTCAAAGGTCCACTCGGCGCACCGGTGACGGCGTGCGCGGCAGGCATCCAGGCGATCGGCGACGCCGCCCGCCTGATCCGCGCCAACGAAGCCGACATCGCCGTGTGCGGCGGAACGGAAGCGTGCATCAACACCGTCAGTCTCGGCGGTTTCGCCGCCGCTCGTTCTCTTTCAACCGGCTTCAATTGGGCGCCGGCCCAAGCCTCGCGCCCTTTCGACACATCGCGCGACGGCTTCGTCATGGGCGAAGGGGCCGGCGTGCTGGTCATCGAGGCGTTGAGCCACGCGTTGGCGCGCGGCGCAAAACCGATTGCTGAGCTCGTCGGCTACGGCACGACGGCGAATGCCCATCACGTCACCTCCGGGCCAGAGGACGGCGACGGCGCGCGCCGGGCCATGCAGATCGCGATTGCCCAGGCAGGGATTTCGCCACGCGACGTTCGTCATCTCAATGCGCATGCGACCTCCACGTCAGTCGGCGACCTGGGTGAGATCGAAGCGATCAAGAGCGTGTTCGGGCGCGATTTCGCGATAGCTGTCAGTGCCACGAAATCGGCGACCGGACACCTGCTCGGAGCGGCCGGCGGGCTTGGTGCGATCTTCGCAATCCTGGCGCTCAGGGATCAGGTCGCCCCGCCAACCCTCAACCTGGGCGAGGCCGATCCGGCCGGCGACGGAATCGACTTCGTCGCCAACGCACCCCGGCCCATGGAGATGGAGTACGCGATCTCCAATGGCTTCGGCTTTGGCGGCGTGAATGCCAGCGCCCTGTTCAGACGCTGGAACTAGCGGTGGCCAGACGCAGTCATGACCGACGCCCTTTGCCCCGGCCTATCTCAATGCTTTTCCCAATCCGATCCAACGCAAAGAAGGATATGATTTCCATGAACAAGACCAGTCCCGGCGTCGCCCTTGTCACAGGGGCATCTTCCGGCATCGGGCGCGCTACCGCCGACGCCTTGCTCGGCGCTGGCTTTCGCGTCTTCGGAACCAGCCGTCGCACGGCCTCACAGCAATCCGCCGGCGTGACCATGCTGACCTGCGACGTGACCGACGACGCGTCCGTCGCGACAATGGTCGATGACGTTCTGGCCGCGGCCGGACGCATCGACGTGCTTGTCAACAATGCCGGCATGGGGCTGTTTGGCGGCGCGGAGGAGTCCTCGACCGCCCAGGCCAAGGCGCTGTTCGACGTGAACGTCTTCGGCGTCTTGCGCGTGACCAACGCGGTGCTGCCGGCAATGCGGCGCCAAGGGAAGGGCAGAATCGTAAATTTGAGCTCGGTACAGGGGTTCATCCCCGCTCCCTATTTCGCGCTTTACTCGTCGACCAAACACGCCATCGAAGGGTATTCCGAGTCGCTCGATCACGAATTGCGCCCCTTCGGCATTCGCGTTTCGCTGGTGGAGCCCGCCTATACCCGCACATCATTCGAGGACAATCTTGCCGCCCCCGACCGGTCGCTCGAAATCTACGACTCCGCGCGCGCCGGGATGACTATGTCAGTGCGGAAATCGATGGAAAAAGGCGATGCGCCCGAAGTGGTCGCCAAGACCATTTTGGCAGCAGCGACCGATCCCGCGCCGAAGAAACGCTATGCGGCGGGAAAAATGGCGCGCCAGGTCAGTTTCCTGCGCCGTTTCGTCCCCGCATCCGAATTCGACAAGAGCCTGCGCAAGCAGCTTGGGTTGCCGGTCTGAAATCGGGCGCTGCCTTGGCGCGTCAGCGAGCAGCCGCCTGTTTCTCGAGCCTGCGGGCGTATTGCGTCAGCGGAAAGCACATGACGAAGAAGATCAGCGCCACCAGCCCGTATACCTTGAACGGTTCGAAGGTCGCATTGTTGATGGCGTTGGAGGTCCGCACCAGCTCCTCGAAGCCGATGATCGAGGTGAGCGCCGTCGATTTGATCAGCTGCACCAGGAAGCCGACGGTGGGTGCGCGGGTGATCGAAAACGCCTGCGGCAGGATGATCAGCCTGAGTTCCTGCAGATAGTGCAGGCCGAGGCTGGCACCGGCGTCCCATTGACCGAGGGGTAGCGCCGCGACGCCGGAGCGCCAGATTTCGGCGAGATAGGCGCTGGCGAAGAAGGTGAGGCCGAGCGCCGCCGCCGTCCAGGGTTCGATGCGCAGACCAAGCATCGGCAGGCCGAAGAACATCAGGAACAGCTGCATCAAGAGCGGCGTCCCCTGGAACAGGGCGATGTAGCCGGAGGCGACACGCCGGCTCCATTTGTTCTCAGCGATCCTGAAGAACAGCACGATCATGCCGACGATGCCGCCGCCGATAAAGGCGGCCAGCGATAGCAGCACCGTCCAGCGGGCGGCGAGCAGTAGGTTGCGCACGATGTCCCAGAAGGTGAACTCGATCATGACACACCGGCTCCGAGCGCGCGGCGCCCGCCTGACACCAGCAGCCGGCGCAAGGCCATCGACAGAGCGAGATAGACCAGCGTCACGACGAAATAGGTCTCGAAGGAGCGGAAGGTGCGTGCCTGCAGCATGTCGGCCTCGTAGGTCAGCTCACGCACGGCGATCTGCGACACGACGGCGGACTCCAGCATCATGATGACGATCTGGCTGGTGAGCGCGGGGTAGATGATCTTGAGCGCCTGCGGCAGCACGATCTTGACGAACACCTGGCGTGGCCGCAGCCCAAGGGCCAGCGCTGCTTCCGTCTGCCCGCCGGGCACGGCGTCAAGCCCGGCGCCGACGATCTCGATGGTGTAGGCCGCCATGTTGAGCGTCATCGCCAGCATGGCGGCCAGGAGCGGGTCGAGCCGGACGCCCAGGCTGGGCAGCCCAAAGAAGATGAAGAACAACTGCACCAGGAACGGCGTGTTGCGCATCACCTCGACATAGCAGGCGATTGCCCGCTTGAGCAGCACCGGGCCGTTTCGCCGCCCCGCGGCACCCAGGATGCTGAGCAGCGTTCCGGCCAGCGTGGTCACGGCGATCAGCAGGATCGTCGTGGCCGCGCCATGCGCGATGTCGCCCAGGGCACCCGGGAGCCAGCCAAAGGCCACGGAAACTCAATCCTTGAGATTGTCGGGATTGAGCGGCGTCTTCAGCCAGGCTTTCGAGCTTTCGTCCAGCTTGCCGTCGGCCAGCATCTTGGCGACCGCATCGTTCACGGCCTTCTTCAGGCCGTCTTCGTTCTTGTTGAGGCCGATATGCGAGGGCGAGGTC
>NZ_RZPF01000020.1:0-20256 GCF_004022735.1 Mesorhizobium sp. M7A.F.Ca.AU.001.01.1.1 | reverse complement strand
CGGCAAGGCCCTTGCGGCCATGGTCTTCGAGCAGGCGGCTCCAGGCGTCGACGGCGCCGGGTACGGTGACCGCATGCGGACCCTGCAGCGGGATGCGGTCGAAGCCTTTTTCGAGATACCAGCCGACCGTCGCCCTGGCCGGCGCTCGCCCCGAGCCGTTGAAGGCCAGCACATTGCCTTGTCCTCCGGGAGAATAAAGCACGAAGCAGTCGCCACCGATGCCCGTCGATTGCGGCTCGACCACACCCTGCACGGCGGCGGCGCAGACCGCGGCGTCCATGGCATTGCCGCCGGAGCGCAGCATGTCGATGGCCGCAAGCGTTGCAAGCGGATGCGAGGTCGCGGCAACCGCCTCGGTGGCACGAACCGGCGAGCGGCCGGGAAACTGGAAATCACGCATTCTGTCTGAATATCCCCTAGTCACTTCTGCAAATTGGTCGCTTCTGCGAATTGATCTGGTGAAATCAATGCCGCCGGCCGAGCCGAGCAGCACGCAGGCGCCGGTGACGATGAAGGCGACCTTGAAGGTGGTGATGAAGGTCTTGATGTAGGAGGCCTGCTCGAAGAATCGCGCATAATTGGCGGCGCTGAAGCCGCCCGATTGGTGGAACAGCGACAGACAGAACAGCCAGCCGATCGGCACGATGATGATGGCGAAGACCAGAAGCAGGCTTGGCGACAACAGCGCCAGCAGCCGTAGTGATTCACGCCGGGCGTCGGCGTGAAGTCCCTGCGTGTTGAGCTCCCGGCCTGCGGCGCTGCCGATCTCTTCCATGAGGGCGGGCTGCGCGCTCATCAGTCTGCCGCCACCAGGATCGTGTCCTGCGCATCGAGACCGAATGAGACTGGCTGGCCGGGCGCCGGCATTTTGGCCAGCACATCGCTGCGGCAATAGTCGCGCAAAGTCAGCTGGCGGCCGTCGCGCAACGCCGCGTAGCAGACGAAGCTGTCGCCCTGATAGATGATGTCGCTGACTTTCGCCTCGAGCACGTTGACGCCGCTTGTCGGTTCGGCGTCTGCCAGGAGCCGCAGCTTTTCCGGCCGCACCACCATCAGGTGCTGGCCAGCTGCCGGCACTGGTGCCGCGGTATGGATTCTCCGGTCCTCGTACCAGACGGAGCCGTTGCGGCACTCGACCGGAATGAAATTCGATTCGCCGATGAAGCCGGCTACAAATCGCGTTTGCGGCCTGGCGTAGAGGGTTTCAGGCTTGTCGAGCTGTTCGATGCGCCCGGCGTTCATGACCGCGATGCGGTCGGACATGGTGATGGCTTCGCGCTGGTCGTGCGTGACATAGACGGTGGTCATGCCGAGCCGGCGATGCAGGGCGCGCAGCTCGATCTGCATGTGCTCGCGCAGGCCCTTGTCGAGCGCCGACAAGGGTTCGTCCATCAGCACGATGCGCGGCTCGAAGACGATGGCGCGTGCCAGCGCCACACGCTGTCGCTGGCCGCCGGAAAGCTGGTCGACCCGGCGTTCGCCCAGGCCCTGCAATTTCACCAGATCGAGCGCCTTCTCGACACGTTCGGCCGTCTCGGCGGCGGCGACGCCGCGCTGCTTCAGCGGAAAGGCGATGTTGTGGAAGACGTTCATGTGCGGAAACAGCGCGTAGTTCTGGAACACCATGCCGATGTTGCGCTTGTGCGGCGGCGTGGTGATGATCTCGTCGCCGCCGACCTTGATCGAGCCGGCATTGGCCCGCACGAAACCGGCCAGGATCATCAGCAGCGTCGTCTTGCCGGAACCGGAAGGGCCGAGCAGCGTCAGGAATTCGCCGGCCTCGACATCGAGGTTAAGGTCGCGCAGCACCGGGACGCTGCCAAATCGTTTCTCGATCCCGCGCATGCCGATGGGCAACGCGGATGGCGCAATGGACAAGATTTTTCGCTCCTTAGCCGCAGAGAACAGGTGGCGAGGCAGTGGCTGGTTACGCTGCCCGCCGTAAGCTTGTGTCCGCGGCCTATTGCTGGACCAGATTGTTGAACTTCTCCGTCGCCTCGACCAGATTGTCGCGCCAGAACTCGGCGTCCTGCAGCACCTGTTTCTTGACGTTTTCGGGCGCCGAATTGATGTCCTTGATCCTGTCCTGCGGGATCTTGCCGGTCTCGAAAGCCTTCTCGTTTACTGGGCCATTGTCGACGTAGAGCGGCAGATTGGCCTGCAGCTGCGGGCTGACGAACATCGCAAGCGCCTTCATCGCGGCTTCCTTGTTCTTGGCACCCTTGGGGATGACCATGCAGTCGGCGGTCAGCACGCCCTGGTCGAAGGAGAAGCTGACCGGCGCGCCTTCCTTCTTCAAGGTGCCGGCACGGCCGTTCCAGATGCTCGCCATGTCGACTTCGCCATCCTTGACCAATTGCATGGCCTGAGCGCCGGAGGTCCACCAGGCGTCGACATGGCCACGGATCTTGTCGACGGATTTCAGCGCGCCGTCGACATCCACGGGATAGACCTTGTCGATCGGCAGGCCCGAGGCGAGAGCCGCGACGCTCAGCGTTTCGGTCGCCTGGCTGCCGCTCAACGCGCGCCGTCCCGGAAACTTTTCCACGTTCCAGAAGTCGGCCCAGGTCTTGGGGCCTTTGTCGCCGAACACATCGGTCCGGTAGATCAGCACGACGGAGGTGTAGGAAATGCCGACCCAGTCATCATGGACAAGCTTCGGATTGATGCCGCTCTTGTCGATAATGCCGTAGTCGAGCTTCTCGAACAGCCCTTCCTTCGAGCCGCGTGCGCATTCGTCGGCGCCAAGCTCGGTGATGTCCCATTTCACCGCATTGCCGGTTACCTGCAGCCGTACGTCGTCGAGGCCGTTGGTGGTGTCCTCCTTGATGGTGATGCCGAGCGCGTCGGCGGTCGGCTTGAAGAACGCCTTGGTCTGCGCTTCCTGGTAGGTGCCGCCCCACGAGGCGACGGTGATGGTGTCGCCCGCCATTGCGGGGGCCGCGAGGGAGGCCATGAGGCCCGCCATCGCAACGATACTAACGCTTCTGGTCCTGTTCATTTTTTCGGCTCTCCACCGGTGTTCCCATTGTTTTTGATTTCGCATTCTATTTTGTATACAATTTTGAGTGTAGCTTGGGGATCAGCGATGTCAACACCGATCGGCGCGCCTGGGGCCGTCAACCCGGGCTGGGAGATGGGGCGCCGGGGCGTGGCAAACCGCGCCGACTTTGAATACAGCTATGCATGAGAACATATGCCGGCGGAAAGACCGGAGAACTGGAAACGGAACTTGGCCAAGGAAACCAAAAACACGCTGCGCGACTCGGTCTATTCCGCGCTCAAGGCGATGATCGTGACCGGCCAGATTCCGCCGGGCTCACGCGTCACCGAAAACGACATCGCGGCGAAGCTGACTGTCAGCCGCACCCCGGTGCGCGAGGCCTTCAACCGCCTCGAGCGCGACGGCCTGGTCACCGGCCGGCCGCGCCAGGGCTATGTCGTCACCGAGTTCGACATCAACATGTTCCGCGAGGCCTTCGAGATCCGCGAACTGCTCGACGGCCACGCGACGGCACTGGCCGCCGCTGCTGCGACGGAACAGGACAAGGCGCGGCTGCGTGCCATGCTGGCCGAATGCGAGCGGCTGGCCGCCATTCCGGAGCGCACCACGCGCGAAAAATTCCAGGAGCTCGAAGTCGGCATCGACCTGCACCGCGTCATCGCCGAAATCAGCGGCAATGCGATGCTGCATGGCATGCTGTGCGGCATCCTCGACAAGTGCCAGCACTATGTCTGGACCGAACTGTTGTGGCTCGACGAATGGAAGATCGCCCGCGACGAGCATGCCGAGATCGTCGAGGCGATCTGCGCCGGCGATGCCGCCCGAGCCGGCACGCTGGCCCGCGCCCACGTAAGGGGCTCGCGCGACAATGTGCTGCGCCTGCTGCAGGCGAAATCGGACTACCAGAGTTTTCTGGCCAAGGCGTCCTGAGCGGCGCTGGCGGCGGCGTCAGATGGTCCGAGCGGCCATGGATATTGCTATCGACAGCACTACTATATGTCTCACGAACTGCGACGAGGACGGTCCAGTGCTTCCCTCGACAGGGCTCGATCGGTTGAGCGCATTTTCGGATGGCGTGTTCGCCGTCCTCATCACGGTGCTGGTCCTCGACTTGCGCCCGCCGGAGTTGCCGACGTTCAAGGCGCTTCTGGAGCTCTGGCCGACATGGCTGAGCTACAGCGTCAGCTATCTCTTCATCGCCATCGTCTGGGCGAACCATCATCATCTGTTACGCCACGCCAGGGAGGCGACAGCCAGCCTGATGTGGTACAATTTCGCGCATCTGTTCTCGGTTTCGCTGCTGCCGCTGGCGACCGCGTGGATGGCGGTCAGCGAGCTGGCGCCGCAGCCGGTCGCCTTCTACGCCGCCGTCTTCTTCCTGGTGAACCTGACCTACATTCTTCTGATCCGCGAACTCATCGACCCGATGCCGGAGAACGCGGTTCCGCTCGCGGTGCGCAAGCGCATGCGCATCCGGTCGCTCGCGACGCTCTGCCTATTCGCGCTGGCGGGGCTGGTCGCCCTGAAATATCCAGTCGCGGGCTTGGCGATCTGTTGCTGCTGCTTGGCCGTCTATCTCAGGCCGGAAGCGCCGGGGGCAGGCAAAAGCTCGGGCAAAGGCTGAATTCTCGCACCCGACGCGTTGGACGGCTTCAGCCCTTGCGCTCCTGAAGGCTGTTGCCGCCATCGACCACCAGCAGGGCGCCGTTGACATAGCTGGCGCCTTCCGAGGCCAGGAACACGACCGCGGCGGCCACCTCATCCGGTCGCCCGGCCCGCGCCGGCGGCGTATTCAGGGCGGCTTGCCGCTCCATCTCGCTCGACGACCCTGTTTCGATCCAGCCGGGAGCCACGGCGTTGGCCGTGATGCCGTTTTTCGCCACTTCGAGCGCCAGCGTGCGTGTCAGGCCGACCATGCCGGCCTTGGCGGCGGAATAGGCTGATGTGCCTTCGAAAGACACCAGCGGTCCGGTGACCGACGCCACATTGACGATACGCCCATAGCCCGCTTCGACCATCGCCGGCAGAAACGCCTTGGTGACGAGGAATGCCGTCTTCAGGCTGACGTCGATCCCCTGATCCCAGTCGGCCTCGGTCATGGCGAGAAACGCCTTGTCGACCGATGGCGATGCCAGCGAGCCCATGCCGGCATTGTTGACCAGGATGCCGACCGCGCCGACATCAGCCCGCAACCGCGCGACATCGGCAGCGATGGTGAGATCGGCGACCACGGCCTTGGCGTCGATGCCTTCTGCACGGAGCTCAACGGCGCGATCGAGCACACGCCCACTGGCACCGGTGAGAAAAACGGCATGGCCGGCATGGCCGAGCTGGCGGGCAATGGCGAAGCCGATGCCGTCGGCCGCTCCGGTCCCGGTGATAAGTGCTCGCTTGGTGGTAGTGATGGATGTCAATTCAGGCTCCGTTGGTTCCGCCTGCCGTGCGCGGTCGAACGCCAGCGGTCACAATCGTCGAACCATATAATCCATGGGGTACATAGCGCGCCTATTTTTCCTGTTAAATCGCATGCAGCGCGTCGACGGTATGGAAACCCGAAACACGTTCCATCATGGAAATTCAGTCCGACCAGCTCGCGGCTGTGAAAAAGAAGTAGGGGGAAATAGTCCTAGGTTGTGACAGGCTTCGGCAAGGTGAGCCAAGGTGGACGCTTGAGGTGGACCCGACTGCCGCCGACACTTATCTTGCGATCATACCGGGCTGAGAACTCGGAAATGAGCATGAGCGCCGCGAAGTAGGCTTCCGTCGCATAGCGGATTGTCCATTTCGTACCCAGACCGTACCGTCCTTCCATCATCTCGCGTGAATTGGGGAGCTTCTTTAGGAGGCCGCGGTTGATGCCGGAACAATGCGGAAGCGCGTCGTCGTAAAGGTAAAAAAGGTCGTGGGTTTCACGATACTTTCTGCCTGTCTTTTGAAGAATGAATGCCTTTATCGTCCGTTCGATTGCCATCTGCATCGACCACATTGCAGCGCCCCTTGCGGTATCACTATCAGTAAGCAGACCTATTGCCGCGTTTTGAAGATCAGAAAGAACCCCATCAATCAATTCCGTGATTTCATGATCCGGCGCGGTCACTCCCATCGTGTTCATTCTGATCCTGCGCAAGGCGGTGGCCACCGCCGTCGTCCTCGTTTTCAGTTTTCGGCTTTCCGTCAGGTCTATCTTCGCGAGGTTGGGCGGGTTTACGAGCCAGTCGGTGGGCGTCTCGCCCTGTTCAATGCCAAGGGGGAAATGAAGCCAAACGGTTTCACCAGGTGTCCCCGGCGTGGTGCGTGTTAGTGGAACGCGGATTTCAATCGGGACATGCCGAACAAGCACTACGCCCGACGCAAAACCCTCCCCGCTACTCTGATCAAAAGCACTTCCGTAGGTATCGCGATACCATGTCTCAATATGGTGGAAGATCACCGCAAACCATGGTTTCCCTGCAAAATCCTCCTTCGTGTCGCCCCGAATGTCCAGAATGCTTTCTAGAACGAACTTGATTGAAGCCCTAAGCGGACGTTGCCAAAGTGGGAGCTCCTCCACCTGAAGCTCCAAGTCGATTAGCTGCATATGCTCGGCAATAGCTTCTTCAAGCGTCACTTAGGACCTCCGGTCGTGCGGAACAATTATATGATGGAGAAGGAAGTAACGGACAGGTCGACGCTTTTCCCATAGATGTTCGAAAATTGCGGATTGTTGCCCCGTCGCCGCGTTCCCATGTTCCGGCACTCAAACCGGAGACAATGAAATGCCGAAGTCAACAATCAGTGCCGCCCTTTTACAAGAGCACCTTCACGGTGGCGGGTCGGTCTATGAAGAGGGGCAGAAAGCCTGTCGACGCCACGTCCCGCTGCGCAAATGCCCCTATACGGATAGCGGTCGCCGTGAAAGGTGGATGAAGGGCTGGCACGATGAACAGGCTGAGTTCATGACCAGCTAGGTCGTCCGCATGAGATCTATGAGGTCTGCCGAACTTGAACTGAAGCGCAAGGAGTATTTCAGTCCTCCCGGTTCGCCCATGCGATCATTTCGTCCGTCACTTGAACCGGTCGGGACTGATAGAGCTTTGAGATTGTTACGAACCGATCAAGGACCTTTTGGTCAACATCCGCGTCCACGTCAAAATCTCGTTTGAGCCGTTCTTTGGTTTCCCGCCAGACCTTCAAGGCGTAACCTGCCAAATCCTCCTTGATCGAAATCTTGAAGGGGTCTTTGATGTCTTCAGGTATCTCGCGAAACTGCGCCCAGCGCCGATTGTAGCCTTCATTGTCACGGACGGGACTTCCAAACTCCTGCTCGATCCTTTGCCTTGCAGCCTCTTTTCCTTTATTCGTAGCGGCTCTTAGTTTCCTGATTTCGGGCATCGTCATGTCGAAAAGGAAAGTGTCATCCATTTCCTTTTTGATGTCCGAAAAATCGACCTTCTGTCCAAGGGTGTTGTGCTGCGTGACAAGATCATCATAGAGCTTCCAATGATCATTCCACTTTCCTGCAACCCCGATACGCCCCGCCTTCACCTTTCCAAGTATAACTTCCCGCGTGTAGATCGAAACGATATCGCGCAAGCGTTCAATGAGGTCAGCGGCTTCTTTCTGCTTGTCCTCCCAAAGCTCCGCTTCAAAGCCCAGCCCTTTGAAGCGTTTGAAGCGCGAAACGTTGGCGTAGAGAAAGCTGAGAAAGCCAAGGCCAAAGACTGCGGCGGCTTCTGTCACTTTTTCCTGATAGATCAATGTCAGGCTCGCGCCGAGCAGGGCCAAGCCGACGATCACAAACAAGACCCGTTCCCAATTCGTAACGAACCACTTCCCAAAGGGTTTAAGCATTGCCTTGATTGATCCCCGCGCCTTCTTGCATAGATGGCGGGAAGATCGGCAATGCGCAACTGCTACCCGTTCCGTGAGGCTGCCCGAGAATGGCTTCCTCACGGTTTGTCACCCTCGATGAGAGTAGGACAGCCAGTGAACCGCATATGAATTAGTGGGAGTATCCGTGGGGCTTTGAGCCCCATTCCGGGATTTTTACGGCTTTTTGTTCCCCTCTAGGCTGTTGAAGGCAACATAGAAAAGGTCGGAAATCCCAACGGTCTCATATAATTGTTTGGCGCGCCCGAAGAGATTCGAACTCCTGACCCCCAGATTCGTAGTCTGGTGCTCTATCCAGCTGAGCTACGGGCGCGCAACAGGCCATGCTTTCCATGACCCCGCAATCCGATCGTAAACGACCGGTCGCGACGAGACGTGTTCCCTAGCGACTGAATTTCGGAAAAGCAAGCCGATCCGGCAAAAGTTTTGTCACAAGTGCCTTGGTTGGTGATGAAGGCTGGGATTCCGGCAGATGGCAACGGTCCGAAGTTGAGCCGGTTCCTGCTCATTGGAAGAAGCATCGGGCCAGAGGACAAGAGGGCCGGGCGACCCGGCGCTCTAAACCGTCACGCCGGGCGGCGCAGGCCGTTGCGGGCCTGGTCGAGCCGGACCGGCTGGTCGGGGATGGTGACGGCGAATGTGGTGCGCCCGCCAATGCTCTCGACCAGCTCGACCGTGCCGCCATGCGCGCGGATCAGTTCGTGCGCGATCGCCAGGCCAAGGCCGGTGCCGCCGCTGCGCGCCGAGCCGCGAAAGGCCGCGAACAGGTTTTCCCGCGCCTTGGGCGGCAGGCCGGGGCCGGTGTCGCTGACGGCGATGCGGCTGACGCTGCCCAGGCGCACGGCCGACACCGCCAGGCGGCGCACCAGGGCGCTTTCACTGTCGGTCGCCATCGCTTGCACGGAATTCCGGCACAGATTGGTCAGCACCCTGAACAACTGGTCGGAATCGGCATCGACCTCGAAGGCCGGCTCGACCGAATTGACGAACTCGATGCCTTGCTCAATGTCCAGCAGGCCGTGCACGTCCTCGACCAGTTGCCGCAGCCTCAGGCGTCGGCGCGCCGGCGGCGGCTCCTGCGTGCGGCCGTAGTGAAGCACGCCTTCGGAATAAGACACGGCGCGGTCGAGCGCGCGCAGCAGTTTCGGCGCGAAGGCCTGCACCGTCGGATCCTTGACCTGACGCAAGCGGTCCGACATCAGCTGCGCCGAAGCCAGGATGTTGCGCATGTCATGGTTGATCTTGGAAACCGCCAGGCCGAGATCGGCAAGATGCTTCTGCTCGGAGAGCATTTTTTGCAGCCGTTCCTGCATCTGCGACAGCTCGCGCTCGGCAACGCCGATCTCGTCGGCGCGGGCAGCCGGATGGATGATCCGCCCGGGATCGTCGGGCGCCTCGGAGAAGGACAGCATCGAGCGCGTCATCGTCCGGATCGGCCCGATCATGATCAGGTCGATGGCGGCGTAGACCAGCATGGCGGTGAACAGCGAGATCAGCAGCGAGACGAAGGCGACGTTGCGCGAATAGCGCAGCATCGCGTTGCGCAGGCTGTTGTCGGGCATGATCAGCTCGAACTCCTTGTCGGATTCGCCGACCGGACCGAAGACGCGCAGCATACGGTCGCCGCCGAAAAACAACGTGTCGAGCGCACCGGTCATGCCCTTGATCATGCCGATCGAGGCGATATCGATGTGTTCGTCGACCTTCGGCGGCATTTCGGCCACCACCAGCAGCCGCGAGACGCCTCCGTCGCGCACCGCGATCGCCTTGGCGCCGATCGCCATCAGCACGTCGTTCTGCGCCGTGCGCGACAGCGAGGTGGGTTCACCCTGCACCAGCACGATCGACACCGCCGCCGCCGTGCTCAGCCGCTCCTTCAGCCAGTTCAGCCGGTAGCTGGCGATCCAGGGCAGGAAGATCAGCACTTCGGCCAGCAGCACGAAGACGATGGTCAGCAGCAGCAGCTTGGTCGACAGGCCGCGCGACAGCGGCACCGTGCGCACGCTGGCCGGCGCCTCGGTGGACCCCGCCGTGCCGATCCCTTCCTGTGCCTGTATGGTTTCGCTCATGCGGCTAATGTCTTCACGATCACTTGATCAACGCAGATTAGGCGATTACGGCTTTTTTGCCAATTTCATCCTTGGTCGCAAACATAAACCGGCCTGAATGGCGAAGCTTTCGGCCCGACGACTCCGGATTGACTTCCAAAAGCCTTCTTTCTATAAGCCCGCACACGCTCGGGCCATTCGTCCCGGCGCGGTTTCGATCGCGCCAAAGCCGGCTCGGCAAAGCTCCTGTTACACAGTGACAGAATCAAGAAGGGCCGCACCCCGCGGTATTAAAACAAATGAAGCGTACCTACCAACCGTCCAAACTCGTCCGCAAACGTCGGCACGGCTTTCGTGCCCGCATGGCCACCAAGGGTGGTCGCGGCGTCGTCGCAGCTCGCCGCAACCGCGGTCGCAAGCGGCTCAGCGCCTGAACGGAAGACGAGATCGTTGCCCGCATCCGGCAAGCCAGTGGGACCAAATCCCAAGCGGCTTCTGAAGCGCGCGGAATTCCTGGCTGTCCGTCGTGGTGAAAAACGACGCGGGCGGCTTTTTCTCGTCGAAGTTCTCGACCGCGGCGACGGCCTGTCGCCGCGCGTCGGCTACACCGTCACCAAGAAGGTCGGCAATGCGGTTGTCCGCAACCGCGTCCGGCGGCGGCTGCGAGAAGCCGTCCGTACGCACGCCGCAAGTGACATGGCGCCTGGCAATGACTATGTCATCGTCGGGCGCGAAGACGTGCTTACCACTCCGTTCGGCCAGTTGAAGGCCGAACTCTCCCGCCGACTGCGCGGAACACGATAGGCCAAGGGCTTTCGATGGAAAACAACCGGAACTTCTTCATCACCATCGCGCTGTCGGTGCTGATCCTGGCGGTATGGCAATATTTTTATGTGTTGCCGCGCAGCGAAGCGCAGCGCGAGGCCGCCCGCGTCGAACAGCAGCGCGTCGAGGAGCAGAAGAAGGCCGCCGGCACCAATCCCGGTACCGACACCGGAACGCCCGCCGCCCCTGGCGCCATTCCCAACGCACCCGGCACCGATGCCGTCACGCCGGCCGGCCGCGAACAGGCGCTCGCCACGACGACCCGCGCGAAGATCGACACGCCGAGCCTTGAGGGTTCGATCAACCTGACCGGTGCCCGTCTCGACGACCTCAAGCTCAAGCACTACACCGAGACGGTCGACAAGAACTCGCCCGAGATCAGCCTGCTCAACCCGGCGGCACTGCCCAATGGCTACTATGCCGAGATCGGCTTCGTCGGCAACGACAAGACCGGCGCGGTGCCCGGTCCCGAAACAGTGTGGGCTATCGACGGCAATGCGACACTGACGCCGACGACCCCGGTCACGCTGACCTATTCGAACGACAAGGGCCTGACCTTCAAGCGCACCTTTTCCGTCGACACCAACTACATGTTCACGGTGTCCGACACGGTGCAGAATGCCGGCACGGCCGCCGTCTCGCTGTCCAATTACGGCCGCGTCACCCGCTTCGACAAGCCGCTCGTTGCCAGCACCTATGTGCTGCATGAGGGCCTGATCGGCTTCACCGGCACGGAAGGCCTGCAGGAACACAAATACGCGTCCATCGAGAAGGACAAGCAGTTCACGCCGGGCAAGTCGACCGACGGCTGGCTCGGCATCACCGACAAATACTGGGCGGTGACGCTGGTGCCGACCGAGAAGCAGCCGTTCCAGCCGCGCTATGCCTATTTCGAGGACGGCCGCCATCGCTACCAGTCCGACTTCCTCACCGACCCGATCACCGTCGATGCCGGCCAGTCGGCGACGGTGGAGAGCGAGATCTTCGCGGGCGCCAAGGAAGTCGGCAAGATCAACGCCTATGCGGAAGACCGTCATATCAAGCGGTTCGACCTTTTGATCGACTGGGGCTGGTTCCACTTCATCACCAAGCCGATGTTCTGGCTGATCGACACGCTCTACAAATTCTTCGGCAATTTCGGCCTGGCCATTCTCGCCACCACCGTCATCGTCAAGGCCATCTTCTATCCGCTCGCCAACAAGTCGTACGCGTCGATGGCGAACATGAAGAAGGTGCAGCCGAAAATGCTCGAGATCCGCGAGAAATACGCGGACGACAAGATGAAGCAGCAGCAGGCGATGATGGAGCTGTACAAGACCGAGAAGATCAACCCGCTTGCCGGCTGCTGGCCGGTGGCACTGCAGATCCCGGTCTTCTTCTCGCTCTACAAGGTGCTCTACATCACCATCGAAATGCGGCACGCGCCGTTCTTCGGCTGGATCCAGGATCTGGCCGCGCCCGATCCGACGTCGCTGTTCAACCTGTTCGGCCTGATCCCGGTCACCCTGCCGCACATGCTGATGATCGGCGTCTGGCCGCTGATCATGGGCGTCACCATGTTCCTGCAGATGCGCATGAACCCGACGCCGCCGGATCCGACGCAGGCTGCGATCTTCACCTGGATGCCTGTCATCTTCACCTTCATGATGGCGGGTTTCCCGGCCGGCCTGGTCATCTACTGGGCCTGGAACAACACGCTGTCGATCCTCCAGCAGGGCATCATCATGAAGCGCCAGGGTGCCAAGATCGAGCTGTGGGACAATCTGGTCGCGCTGTTCCGAAAGAAACCATCACCGGCCGAATAGAAGGCGCAGCGCTTTCTCCAGCCTTCAAAGCCCCGCCTCGCGCGGGGCTTTTCGTTTAAGCAGCTCCGGCATCACGTTCCCGTGATCGGCGAAACTTGCGCCCCCTCGGCGGCGTGACTGCCTGTGCGTTTCCAAAGGCTATCAATTCCGATCAGCCCTCACACGGAGGAAGACCACATGCGCTTGCCGTCATTCAGGATCATCGCCCTTTCCGCACTCGTCGCCGGCGTGGCGATTGCCGCGCCCGCCTATGCCAAGAACCCGAATGTCGGCGGCGCGCCGATGTACACAACCAAGAACATCGTCGAGAACGCCGTCAATTCGAAGGACCACACGACGCTGGTCGCCGCGGTCAAGGCCGCCGGCCTGGTCGACACGCTGCAGGGCGCTGGCCCGTTCACAGTCTTTGCCCCGACCAACGCGGCGTTTGCGAAACTGCCCAAGGGCACCGTCGACACGCTGCTGAAGCCGGAGAACAAGGGCAAGCTCACCAAGGTGCTGACCGCGCATGTCGTGGCCGGCAAGATTTCGGGCGCCGAGATGATGAAGAAGGCCAAGGCGATGGGCGGCAAATACGAGATGAAGACCGTCTCCGGTGACACGCTGACCGCCGAAGTCAAGAAGGGCAAGCTCTACATCATGGATGAGTCAGGCGGCGAGGCGCGAGTGACGATCGCCGACGTCAACCAGTCGAACGGCGTCATCCATGTCGTCAACAAGGTGCTGTTGCCGAAGTAACGAACGGCTTCCGGCAAAGGGGATCAAGACAGGTCCGTTGGGGCTTTCTCGGGCCTGCCATCCCCGCCTCATGACGAGGTGCCATGTTTCTTGGGAAGTCGTATCGGCATTGGCCGGGGTCCTGTCCCTCACAGGACCCCGGTTTCTTTTTGGCTGTTGCCTGTGCAGCCGGATAAGTTTCGAGCGTCGTCACTCCATCACGGCGCTGTGGTCGATCTTGGCCGGAGTCGCCGGCTTGCGCAGCAACAGAACCAGCGGAATGGCGGCAAGCGACAGGATCATCATCAGCTTGAAGTCGTTCATATAGCTGATGATCGTGGCCTGCAGCGTGACCACGCCGTCGAGCGCGGCGCGGCCCGCGGCGCTGTAGGGATCCATTGCCTGGAAGATCGCCGGATTGCTGAACGCCTGGTTGTAGGGCGTCACATAGGTGGCGATATTGGCGTGGTTGACCTGCACGTTCTGCGTCAACAGCGCGGTGACCACCGATATGCCGACGCTGGAGCCGATGTTTCGGGACAGATTGTACAGTCCGGTGCCTTCCGCGCGCCGCTCCGGCGCCAGCGTGGCGAAGGTGATGGTGGTCAGCGGCACGAACAGGAAACCCAGGCCCGCGCCCTGGATGAAGCCGGTGCTGATGATCGTCCATTGCGAGACATCAGGGGTCCAGCCGGTCATGTCGTACATCGCCCAGGCGGTGACCAGCAGGCCGGTTAGAAGCAGCCAGCGCGTGTCCACCTTGCCGATCAGCCTGCCGACCAGGAACATGCAAGCCATGGTGCCGAGACCGCGCGGCCCCATGACGATGCCGGCCGTCACCACCGGATAGCCCATCAGGGTCTGCAGATAGGGCGTCATCAGGGCCAGCGAGGCCAGATAGGTGATGCCGATGATGAAGATGAAGATCATGCCGACGGCGAAATTCCTGTCGAGGAACAGCCGCGGGTTCACGAAGGTGTTTTTGGCGGTGAAGGTGTGGACGAGGAAGATGTAGAAGGCCGACGCGCAGATCAGCGCCTCGACGATGATCTCGGACGACGAGAACCAGTTGAGCTGCTCGCCGCGATCGAGGAACATCTGCAGCGACGCGATGGTGACGCTGAGCATGCCGAAGCCCAGCCAGTCCAGCCTGGCCTTGAGGTCCGTCTTGGTTTCCTGGACGAACATCGAGACGCCGGCGAAAGCCAGCGCGCCGATCGGTACGTTGATGTAGAACACCCAGCGCCAGCTGACATTCTCGGTCAGCCAGCCGCCGATGACCGGCCCGAGCACCGGCCCGACCATCACCGAAACGCCGAACAGCGCCATCGCCGAGCCGCGCTCCTCGACGCTGTAGATGTCGAGCAGGATGCTCTGCGCCAGCGGCACCAGGGCTGCGCCGAACAGGCCTTGCAGCAGGCGGAAGCCGACGATCTGCGGCAGCGACTGCGCGAAGCCGCACAGCACCGACGCGACGACGAAGCCGGTGATCGAGATCAGCAGGATGCGCTTGCGGCCGAAGCGATTGGCAAGATAGCCCGAAGGCGGCGTCATGACGGCTGCCGCGACGATGTAGGACGTCAGCACCCAGTTTATCTGGTCGGCGCTGGCCGAAACGCTGCCCTGGATATAGGGCAGCGCCACATTGGCGATGGTGGTGTCCAGCGCCTGCATGATCACGGCCAGGATCACGCAGGCGGTGATGGCGCCGCGATTGGCGACCACGCCACCTGTCGCGGACGCGCCGGTCATGACTTTTGTCCGAACCGACCGAGGAGGTCCGTCACGAAGTCCGGCAGGCCGCGCGCATGGCCGGTATCGATGCCGACCACGACGCTCATCCCGCCGCGCAGCGGCGGCTTGCCCTGGAGATCGTCCACCGTCACGCGCATCGGAATGCGTTGCACGACCTTGACCCAGTTGCCGGTGGTGTTCTGCGCCGGAAGCAGCGAGAAGCTCGACGACGACGCCGGGCTGATCGAGGCGACCCTGCCGTGCCAGACGGCACCGGGATAGCTGTCGACGCTGATCGTCGCCGTCTGTCCCGGCCGCACATAGGTCAGTTCGGTTTCCTTAGGCTCCGCCGCGATCCACAGATCGGTCGCCGAAATCAGGCTGAACGCCGGCTGCGAAGCCGGCAGGTACTTGCCGACCTGAAGCGCGTCGACATTGGTGACGATGCCGTCGAATGGCGCCTTGACGATGGAATCGGCAAGGTTGCGCTGGGCGTCGTCCACCGCCGACTGCGCCTGGAGATAGAACGGGTTCTTCTCCACCGGCTGGCTGGCGTCGCCGCCGAGCTGGGCAAGCGTCGCCTGTGCCTGCGCTTGGGCAACGGACACTTTCTGGCGGGCGGCGACGAGGTCGTGCTGGGCGCTGTCGAAGGTCGCCTTCGAGGAGGTGGAGGTCTTGAGCAGATCCTGCTGGCGTTGGAAAGCGGCCTCGTAATAGGGGATGTCGGCCTGCGCCTGCTCGATCAGCGCCTGCGACTGCTGGTAGCTCGCCTGCAAGGTCAGCACCTGGTTGCGCACTGTGCCGAGCTGTGCCTGGGCGGCGGCAAGAGCGGTTTCGAAAGAGGCCGACCGCAACCGGAAAAGCACCTGGTCCTTCTTCACCGCCTCGTTCTCGTGCACGTCGATCTCGGACACAGTGCCGGAGACATCGGTGGAAACGCCGAGCGACTGCGCCTGGATGTAGGCATTGTCGGTCGTCATGACCTGGCCGCCGATGACGTAGTAATAGCCGCCGACGACCAGCGCGAACGGAAGCAGGGCAAACAGGATCGGCCGTGCCCGGCCGCGCTTGGGCTTGACCGGCGCCGGAGGCGCCACCGCAACCCCGGCCTGGCGTGGCTCCTTGGACGGAGCCTCGAGCGCCGCCGGCTCCAGGGCGACCGGTGATTCGAGCTCGTCATTGTCGATGACGGTGCTGGCTCGCCTTTGCTCGCGTTCGCTGTCCAGCCGGATGACCTGGTCGCGCGCCCGGTCGGCGGCGGATCCGTCTTCTTCGACAGGCTTCTTTGGTGAGGTTGATTCAGCCATGTGTTTTCTCCCGGTCGGCGGCAGGCTGGGCGCAAGCCGCGAGCAGATTGGATTTGATGAGGGATAGGGTTTGCAGCAGATGCAGTTGCGCATCCGCGGAAAGGCCGACAAAGGCCTCGTCACGCGTCTTCCGCCCATTGCCGCGCATGATTTCGATCAGCGGATGGGCTTGCGGCTTCAGGTACAGCAGCCATGCCCGGCGGTCAGCGGGATCGGGCCGGCGCTCGATGAAGCCGCTTGCTTCCATCTTGTCGAGCAGCCGGGCGAGCGTGATCGGCGTGATCTCGATCAGGTCCGCCAGTTTGTTCTGGTGGATGCCTTCATGCAGGCTGAGATAGGCCAGCACCTGCCACTGGGCGCGGGTCAGCCCCGATGCCCGCGACCTCTGCTCGAACCGCTTTCGAAGCAGGCGCGCGACATCGTGCAGCACGAAGCTGATGTTGGGTGACGATGGCATGGGAGGTACTGGAGTTTTTCGGCGCGACTGTTAGTGAGCATGCTTATTATCATCATGCACATAATCTTGCTGGACGCGGTGCGCAAGACGGACTAAGCCCGCCTGGAAAAAATGACGCATGGGCTGCGACCCACCCAAAGGCTCAGGTAGCGGGCTGTTGCCGGGCAAGGATACGACGATGAATTGGCTGAAGATCGCGACCGTGGCGGCCATTGCAGGATGGCCGGGCATTGCGCTCGCAAAGGGCGCCGTCAGTTGCGGCGGCGCCGCCATGCTGGGTGGCGCGCAATTGAACTGCAGCCACGTCGAACCCCAGGCGCCGCCTCAGTTTTGCACCTATAGCTGGGCTCTCCACATGCCGGCCGGCGACCAGAAAATCGTCGAAGGCAGCTTCATGCTGCCGCCCGGCGCCACGAATGTCACCGTCTATCAGGGCAGCGGTTTCGACAGTGCGCTGTCCGATCCGATCGTGATTTGCCGCGGCAGCAAATGAGCAAGGCCGTCAAGGAAAGCTCGCTCGTCACCCGATTGGTGCTATAGGGCGGACCACGCTATTTTGAACGGGCGCATTCGAGTTTCGGATGCACCTGGCGGCCATTTCTCTGACGGATTTCGACATGGACGGACCCAACCCAGACATCAAGCACCCGATCCCGATGCATACCCGCGTCGGCTTCCTCAAGGGACTGGTGAACGCGCCAAACATCGAGATCGGCGACTTCACCTATTATGACGACCCCGACGGGCCGGACAAATTCGCCGAGAAATGCGTCCTGCATCACTATCCGTTCATAGGCGACAAGCTGATCATCGGCAGGTTCTGCGCCATCGCCGAGGGCGCGCGCTTCATCATGAACGGCGCCAACCACGCCATGTCCGGCTTTTCGACCTATCCGTTCAATATTTTCGGCCATGGCTGGGAAAAGGGTTTTAACCCGGCGACCTGGTCGAAGGAGGTGCGCGGCGACACCATCGTCGGCAACGACGTCTGGATCGGGATGGAGGCGGTGATCCTGCCCGGGGTGGAAATCGGCCACGGCGCCATCGTCGCTGCGAAATCGGTGGTGACGCACGACGTGCCGCCCTATGCGATCGTCGCCGGCAACGCGGCCAAGGTGGTAAAGATGCGTTTCGACGACCGGACAATCAGGCGGCTGCTGGCGGTGGCGTGGTGGGACTGGCCGGTAGACAAGGTCAGCCGCAACCTCGATGCTATCCGGGGTGTCAATATTTCTCTTCTGGAGGCAGCAGCTTGAACGCTCTGAACAGCAGCATAATCGGCACCGAACTGTTTACGCGAGGGTGGATCTTCATCCGCGGCGTGCCGGCGATGAAGTTCCTGCCACCGGAAGGGCCGCCGGAAATCGCCTTTGCCGGCCGCTCGAATGTCGGCAAGTCGTCGCTGATCAATGCGCTGGTCAACCAGAAGGGGCTGGCGCGCACTTCCAACACGCCGGGGCGCACGCAGGAGCTCAACTATTTCGTGCCGGATGGATTTTCGGGCGAGGGCGCCGACCTGCCACCCTTGGCGCTGGTCGACATGCCCGGCTACGGCTACGCCACCGCGCCCAAGGAGAAGGTCGACGAGTGGACCAAGCTGGTCTTCGATTACCTCAAGGGCCGGGTCACGCTGAAACGCGTCTATGTGCTGATCGACGCCCGTCATGGCATCAAGGCCAAGGACGACGAAGTGCTGTCGCTGCTCGACAAGGCGGCGGTGTCCTATCAGATCGTGCTGACCAAGACCGACAAGATCAAGACTGCCGGCGTGCCGAGGCTGATCGAGGAGACGCTGGCAAAGATCAAGAAGCGGCCGGCGGCGTTCCCGTTCGTGCTGGCCACCTCTTCTGAAAAGGCCGAGGGCCTTCAGGAATTGCAGGCAGCCATCGTGCTTGCCGCCAATGGCGGCTAAAGCATCCGCACCTTAGAGCAATTCTAGGAAAAGTGTGAAGCGGTTTTCCGTCCAGAATTGCGTCTAAACAAAGAGTTAGAGCATGGTCTGGCTAGGGCTTGGCCTCGATAGCAATCGTCTGATGGCCTTCTTCCGCCACAAGCCTTTCGGTGCCGTAGGCCTTCAGGAACATGCTGACGCCTGACCTGACGATGTGGTCGATCTCGTCCTGGGTCGGGGCCTTGGTGCGGTAGGCGAAGATGCACTGGCGGAACAGACCGGCCAGGCACAGTTCGGTGAACTGATAGGCGGCAAGATCGACATCGTCGATGCGCAGCAGGTCGCGCTCGATGGCGGCATTGAGAAAGGCCGCGACCTTGTCGTGGCCACGCTTGGGACCGCGCTCGTAAAAACGCGCGCCCATGTCGGGGATCCGGTCTGATGCCCCGATCACCGTGCGCTGCGCTTGGACGACCTTGGCCGACGTGATCTTGAGAGCCAGCACCTTGCCGAACTTCACCAGCGTCTCGCGCAGGTTGTCGGCATTGTCCAGCACGTCATACATGTTCTTGAAGATGGTGCCGCGCTCTTCCTCGATCAGCGCCTCGAACAGCTCTTCCTTGTTGGCGAAGTAGACGTAGATCGTACCCTTGGAGACGCCGGCCTCGCGGGTGATGTCGTTCATCGAGGCGGCTTCGAAGCCCTTGTCGATGAAGACACGACGGGCGCCGTCGATGATCTGGCTGCGCTTGGCCGGATCCTGCCCCGCGGCCGGGCGGCCACGGCGCAAGCTTTCCAACAGGTCGTCACACGACTCGTTTTCGACATTGGGCGGGGTCTCGGCCATGAAAGTCACACCTCGAAAATAATTCGAACCAAGCGGTTCGATTGCCCTTGATATGGTCCTCTTTACGCGCTATGTCAACGGCCGGATCGAACCGAACGGTTCAATATTATATTATAACTTTAGAGAGATGTCATGTCCTCGAACGCGCCGACCACTGCTGAAGTCCGTCCCTTCCCCAACGCCAAGGTTGCGCCAGCGACGGAAGCACCGGAAGTACCTGTCCAGCCCGTCTCGTCGCCGCCGGCAGAGGCTCCGGCCAGGAAGAAGCGTTCGGTGCGTTCCTTCCTGCTGCCGGTCATCGGTGTTGCCTTGCTGGGCGCCGGCGCCTGGTATGGGTACGACTACTGGACAACGGGCCGCTTCATGATCTCGACGGACGATGCCTATGTCCAGGCGGACATGGCGTTCATCTCGCCCAAGATTTCCGGCTATGTCGATCAGGTCAAGGTCAGCGAGAACCAGCTGGTCAAGGCCGGCGATCCGCTGCTCGTCGTCGATGACGGCGATTACAAGATTGCCGTCGCCCAGGCCGAGGCGCAGATCGCCACCTTGAGCAAGACGCTCGACCGTATCGACGCCCAGACCGACGCGGCCCGCGCCTCGCTGCAGCAGGCCCAGGCGCAGAAGGTCGCCGACCAGGCCGCGGCCGACAACGCAGCCAAGGTCGCGGCGCGCGCCTCGCAGCTGCTCAAGACCCATGTCGGCACACAGGCGCAGCTGGACGACGCCCAGACCGCGGTCCAGCAGGCCGA
>NZ_RZPF01000209.1:0-9079 GCF_004022735.1 Mesorhizobium sp. M7A.F.Ca.AU.001.01.1.1 | reverse complement strand
GGCGCCGCAGGACCGTGCTGCCATCGCCGCCTATCTCAAGGCGATACCCGCGCATCCAAACGGCTATCCGGCCCGCAAGAGGGCGAACTAGTCTAGATCGAGTCTGCGGATGACAGGTGGCGGTCACCGAGAAAATCGAAGCCCGTTTCGAAAAAATGGTTGTAGTTGCAGGTCAACTCTTCGCCAGGCGCGATGTCGCGCAGCGCAAAACTCTCCTCGGGTGAGGAGACGTCGCAATTAGGCTCGTCGGCATGGTTCATGTAGCGCGCGTCGTCGGCTTCGAAGACGATGTAGTTCGGATCGCGGCGGTCAGGATAGGAGTAGCGGTCGAGATAGCTCTTCACCGGGCCGGCCGCCCGCTCATAAGTCTCGACCTCGATGAGCCGATCGAACCTTGGGTCTAACTTCCAGATCAGAGTACCGCGAGGAATGTGGTTCTTGGCAAAGACGCCGATTCCCTGGATGGGTGATTTGTCGAGATAGACGTCGACGAGCAGCATAATGAACCTTTACGCGATTGGAGGCTGTCAGGCCGGGAAAAGCCGCGCACTGGGTAGCGCGCGGTCGTCGCAATTGCGAGTGAAAATGAGCGACGGGAGCTTCAAAAAGTCCTGACACCCAGCCCTCTGGAAAGGGTGCGTCGATTATCGTCCAGAGTCAGCGTTGCTGCAGCGCCAGACGGACGCCCAAAGCGCAGTAGATGCCGCCGACAACTTTGCCCTGCAATCGTAACACCGACGGATTTCGGCGCAGGAACGTGCCGAGCCGGCCAGCGCTCACGGCAAAGACGACCGTGCTGAAAAGGCCCAGTATGACGAAGATGACCCCCAACGCGGCCATCTGAAGCATCACCGATCCGTTTTCAGGCCGCACGAACTGAGGCAGAAAAGCGAGGAAGAACAGAGCGGTCTTGGGGTTGAGCACTTCGGTCAGGACAGCCTGTCGAAACGCCTTGCCGGCGGAGATCGCGAGCGCACCGGCCGCCGGGTTGGCCGGTGTTTTCTCGATGATCGCGCGAATGCCGAGATAAACCAGGTAGGCCGCGCCGATGTACTTGATGACGCTGAACAGCGTCGCCGACGCGGCGATGATCGCCGAGATGCCGATCATGGCCATGACGGTATGAAAGACGTCGCCGGCAGCGATCCCGGCGCCCGTCGCGATGCCGACCCTGGTTCCGGAACTCGTTGCCCGGGCGATCGTCAGCAGGGTGGCGGGGCCTGGAATGAAGACGAAGCCGAGCACGACCGCGATGTAGGCGATCAGGGTGGTCAGGTCGATCATTTGTTGGTTGCTCCCGTAAGCTGCGCCTTGCCCATCACTTTCAGCGCGAAGGAGTAGGTGTAGGCGATCTCTTCCAGCCGCGAAAACCGGCCGGAAGCGCCTGCATGGCCGGAATCCATATTGATCTTGAACAGAACCGGATTGTCGCCGCTCTTGCGGTCGCGCAGCCGGGCCACCCATTTGGCCGGTTCCCAATAGGTGACGCGCGGATCGGTGAGACCGGCCAGCGCCAGGATCGGCGGATAGTCGTGATCAGAGACATTGTCGTAGGGCGAATAGGCAGCGATCGTCCGATAGTCGTCGGCGGACGCGATCGGGTTGCCCCATTCGGGCCATTCCGGCGGCGTCAGTGGCAGGGTCGCATCGAGCATGGTGGTGAGCACATCGACGAAGGGAACCTCGGCGACGATGCCGCCAAAACAATCCGGCGCCATGTTGGCGACGGCACCCATCAGCATGCCGCCGGCCGAACCGCCTTGCGCGACGATACGGTCATGCGCCGTGTAACGCTCGGTGACCAGATGGCGCGCGACGGCGATGAAATCGGTGAACGTGTTCATCTTGTTCTCCCGCTTGCCGTCATCGTACCAGCCATAGCCCTTGTCCTTGCCGCCGCGAACGTGAGCAATGGCGAAGACAAAGCCGCGGTCGACCAGCGAGAACCAGTTGGTGTTGAAGGCGGCCGGCACGGTGATGCCATAGGAGCCGTAGCCGTAAAGCAGGCAAGGTGCGGATCCGTCCAGCGGCGTGTCGCGATGATGCAAAAGCGAGATCGGCACCAGTTCGCCATCGCTGGCCGGCGCCATCAGCCGCCGCGTGACATAATGGTCCGCATCATGGCCGGACGGCACTTCCTGGGTCTTCAGCAGCACCCGCTCGCGGGTGCGCATGTTATAGTCGAACACCTGCGCGGGCGTCGTCATCGACGAGTAGGAAAAGCGCATGATCTCGGTGTCGTACTCATAGGAACCCGACAGGCCGAGCGAGAAGGCCTCCTCGTCGAGGGACAGAAGATGCTCCTCGCCGCTGATACGGTCGCGCACCACAATGCGCGGCAGGCCTTCCTTGCGTTCGAGCCGGACCATGTGGTCCCTGAAGCCGATCACCGACAGGATCAGCCGGCCGGGCTCGTGCGGCACCAGTTCCTGCCAGTTGGCGCGCACGGGATCGCTCGCCGGCGCCGTCATGATCTTGAAGTCCTTGGCGCCGTCGGCATTGGTCAGGATGAAGAAGATATCGCCGCCTTCTTCCAGCTCGTATTGAAGGCCAACCTCGCGCGGCGACACCAGTTTCGGTTCGGCAAACGGATCGTCGGCGCGCATCAGGCGGTATTCCGAAGTCTCGTGATCGTTGATGCCGATCATGATCCATTCGTTGTTGCGGGTGCCGTCGACATTCATGAAGAAGCCGGGATCGGTTTCCTCATAGATCAGCCGGTCGCTGTCCGGGCTGTCGCCCAGCGCATGGAAGAGTACCTTGGACGGGCGATGGTTGGGATCGAGACGGGTGTAGAAGAAGCCGTCATTGCCTGCGTTCCAGACGCCTGAACCGCCGGTGTCGGGGATCTGGTCGGCAAGCTCCTTGCCATCGGCAAGGTCACGCACGCGAAGCGTGTAGAATTCGGAGCCCTTGTCGTCGAATGCCCATAGCAGCTTGGCGTGGTCGGCCGAATGGTCGACACCGCCAAGACGGAAATAGGCCTTGCCCGCGGCCTCCGCATCGCCGTCGAGCAGGATATGCTCGGCGCCGCCGTCGCGCGACATGCGGAAATAGCGCGGCTGCTCGCCACCAAGTTTAAAGGACGAGCCGTAGGCATAGGGCCCATCCTTCATCGGCACGGAAGAATCGTCTTCCTTGATACGGCCCTTCATCTCCTTGAAAAGCTGCTTTTGCAGTTCGACCGTGTCGGCCATCAGCTTCGACTGGTAGGCATTCTCCGCCTCGAGTTCTGCGCGGATCCCCGCATCGAGCAATGACGGGTCGCGGAACATCTCCTGCCAGTTGTCGGCCCGTAGCCAGGCATAGTCGTCGGTTCGCGTGATGCCGTGATGCGTGTCGGAAACCGGCCGCTTCTCGGGCGTTGGCGGGCTGACGATCGGAAATATGGATGTCTTGGTCATTGCATCTCGCTTTGCCAGTATCTTCAATGGGCCAGTATCTTGAAGGGCCATCTCGAATGGAGAAGTATCTTGAATGGCAAATGAACACGCCGATCAGGGCAGGTTCAAGAGCCGGAGCGTATGGGTTGTGTCGGCTCCAGGAGATGAGCCGGGAGGAGAGATGATGACTATTTGGTCTCGGACTGCTGCGGCTTTCGCCGTTGCTTCGCTAACTCTGGGCTTTGCCGGCCAGTCTCATGCGACCGTATTCGCGGCTTGGCAAGTGGCCAATGTCCCGTTCGGCGACACGCTCAATGTACGCAAATACCCTTCGGGCACATCCCAAAAGCAGGCGGGATATCCGAACGGTACCGTTCTGCAGATGACCGGGCGATGCACCGGCGGAATAAACCTGCTCGACATCGCCAACCAGCCGGCATGGAAGCAGGCACAAAAGATTCGCTATCGCTGGTGCGAAGTCTGGCATGATCCGGTCCAGAACGGCAATTTCGTCACCGGCTGGGCCTATGGCAAATACATCATCCCGCATTGATTGACGCGGCAGCAATCAGCCGATCGGTCGGATGACTGGCATGTCGCCTGATTGCTTGTGTATGACCACGGCAACCTGTGGTTTTGTGGGCAAATGCGAACAACCAATATTTCTCGAGCGATAGCCAAGCAAGATCAAACATTAAAACCCGTTTCGTGAGTTGCCACGAATGTAACGGCGATCTGACGTTGCGTCAGCTGCCGCCGACGGGAACGCGAAATATCGATAAATTACACAATGCACGAAAGATTGAAGCTGATCGCGGAACATTTGATCAATATCGTTCAATATAGCGCGAGGGGTGAATTGACTTACTTGGTCTGCACGCTCATTGATGTGCCCGCGACACGAATCGTAGAAACTCTACCTGCACAAAATTCGTGCGATGCCCTGCTTGTAAAAAAGGGCGCAGATCGATGTAACTCTTGTTGGGGACCGAAGACCATGGATATTGTCGAAACACCTTCCAGAAACAGCGATGCGCTGATCGAATTGACCGCCGATGTGGTGGCCGCCTATGTCAGCAACAATCCCGTGCCGGTCGGCGAACTGCCGAACCTGATATCCGATGTCCATGCCGCACTCGGGCGTGTGGGCGGAACCGCCGAACAGCCGCCTGCCGACAAGCAGAAGCCGGCGGTCAACCCGAAGCGGTCGGTTCATGACGACTACATCGTCTGCCTTGAAGACGGCAAGAAGTTCAAGTCGCTGAAGCGCCACCTGATGACCCACTATGACCTGACGCCGGACCAGTATCGCGAAAAGTGGAACCTCGACCCTACCTATCCGATGGTTGCACCCAACTATGCAGCTGCCCGGTCCCAACTCGCCAAGAAGATGGGTCTCGGCCGCAAGCGCAAAGCGCGGTAATTGCTGCCAGCCAGATCGGATCGACATCAACGGCGCCTTCGGGCGCCGTTTGATTTTTGCGAGCCGCGACGCGCGGATCGGGTCGGGAAGCGTCAGGCGGTCTGCTTGAGCGCTGCCTCGGCGTCGCGCTTGATGCGCTTGACCATCGAGCGAAGGCCGTTGGCGCGCTGCGGCGACAGATGTTCGTCGAGGCCGAGTTCTTTCAATGTCGCTTCCGCATCGGTCTTCTGGATTTCGCTGGCGGTCCTGCCGGAAAACAGCGCCAGCATGATCGCGACCAGCCCACGCACGATATGAGCGTCCGAATCGCCGGAGAAGGTGATGACAGGATCGGCTCCAGCTCCGCGTTCAGTGGTCAGCCAGACCTGGCTGACGCATCCCGGCACCTTGTTGGCGGGGCTGCGCTGCTCGTCCGGAAACGGCGGCAGCGCCTCGCCGAGTTCGATGACATAACGATAGCGGTCTTCCCATTCCTCGAGGAACGAGAAGTCGTCGCGGATCGTCTGGATCGTCGTGGTCATGTCTGGGATATAGTCACGCGGCGGCTCCGCGTCACGGAAAAAACAAGGACACCGCGGGCGTCGAGAGGGCAGACAGCCCGCGGTGCGCCGTCGAAACGGCTTAATTCTGAGGCGGCAGGTTGACGGTCTCGGGCAAGACGATTCCTTCGGGCACGCTGCCGGTCATCGTCGACGTGTCGGGGCCGGCGGCGGACTTGTCGTCCATCATCGCTGCCGCGATCTTGGCGGTCTCTTTGGCGCGGGCGGTAATGGTGTGCATCGCCGACTTGCCGGTCTCGCAGACATCGGGTTTGCGTTCGCAAATGCCGGCGATATCGCCAACCGCTTCGCGTGCCGCAAACAAGGCTTGGATCGGTCCGACGCTTTCATGCCCCGCTTCATCGGGGCCGACACTCAATGGCAGCGCCAGCAGCACCAGCGAAAACCAGAAAGCCATTCTTATGAGGAAGACCATGCCCTTGCCCTCTCGTCGTGACCGGATCATGCATCCATATGGCATGACCTCTTTTGTAGGCAGGATTTTGGCACACAGGCGCAAAGGACGGCTTGCGGGCAAAGAGAGAATTTTCCTCAAATTTTAGGCAAATTCGAAACGAACCGTTCTGCAATCGACTTGTCTCAAATCCGAGCAATTTTCCTTAACAACAAATAACCATATATCCCCATGATTTCCCTGTGTTTTTCTTGAAATAGGGAAGTCCAGGTGCCGAGTGCGCCCGGCCGATGGGTGCAGTCGGCGGATAACTCTCCGTTTACTATGGCTGCATTTGTCCGTGCTTTCGGCCGCCGGCATCCCGATATTTGCCGCAGGCCGGGCCCTGGTCGGCCCTGCCTTATCCATTCCTTAAACGCTGGATGCGAGTTTCAAAGCCAACCAGAACCATCTGCAAAGCAGAGCTGTCCACGACAAGTGCGAGTGCGTTGAGTTGAGTTCAATCAAGGCCAGATACGTTGAATTGCCTGGCGCGATTTCGGCCGGTTGCGAACGTATGGTCCATCCGTCCATCCTTGGGCGGAGCGACCGCGAGCGCCAGCGCCGCTTTATCGGCGTCATGCTCGCCGCTCCTTTCTTTGTCGCCGGTGCCGCGGTCACGCTGGTTACTTCAGGCATGGGCGTCGCCGTCACCATGGCCGCCATTTTCGCCGCCTTTGGCCTGTGCTGGTTCGTCGCCTTGCTGGTGGCGGCGACCGGCAAGATGGCGATAGCGAGTTGGGTCGCCCTGGTGCTGGCCGGCATTTCTCTCGGCAGTCTCATTGCCGCCGCGGGCGGGCTGAGTTCGCCTGTCGCCATGCTTGTCGTGGCGCTGCCTTTTGAAGCCTGGTGGATCGGCGCTTCGCGGCGGGCGGCGCTGTGGGGAGCCGTGTCGGCCGCTGTCGCCATCTTGGCTCAGCCTTTGGCTGGAACCGTATTCCCGTTCGCAGGAGCGCAGATCGCGGCGTGGCACTGGTTGGTGCCGTTGGCCTGGACGCTCACACTGATCCCGCGCGCATCGGCATTTCAAAACACGGCCGATGCGGCTGATGTGCTCGACACTGCCGACCGGCTCGAAGACATCATCGATGCGGTGGTCTTGCGCGTCGCCCGTCATGGCGAGGTCCTGGACGCGTCGCCAAAAGCGCGCACGCTTTTGAAACTGCCGCCCGAACTGCTGTCCGGAAACGGCCTCTTCGATCGCGTCCATCTGTCGGATCGCGTTTCCTATCTCAGCGCAATGGCCGACATGCGCGACGGCGCACTGTCGCGCCGGCTCGAATTGCGCATCCGGCTGCCTCAGAATGGCAATGGCCTGACGGCCGACAATTACCGGCCGTTCTCGCTTGATCTCGTGCGTGGTGAGGAACAGGGTGATGTCTTTACGTTCGTCCTGAGGCAGAATGACGAGATCGCCCGGTTGCGCGAGGATCTGGCGGCAGCCAATGAGGCGGCCGCGTCCGCCGAGGTGGCGAAGGGACGCTTCCTGGCGGTGGTCAGCCACGAACTGCGCACGCCGTTAAATGCCATTATCGGCTTCTCGGATATGCTGCTGCATGAGATGTTCGGCGCCTTCAAGGATCCGCGCCAGAAAGAATATGTCGGCTTGGTACGGGATTCGGGCCAGCATCTGCTCGCCGTCGTAACCTCGATACTCGACGTGTCCAGGATTGAATCGGGCGTCTATGCGACCGAACCCGAGCCGTTCCGGTTCGCGGAGGCGGTCGATATGTGCCAGTCGATGATGCAACTGCAGGCGCAGGCCAAGAACATCGATCTGCAGGCGCAGATCGCGCCGGACGCCGGCGACATCAATGCCGATCAGCGCGCCGTGCAGCAGATGCTCATCAACCTGGTCTCCAACGCGATCAAGTTCACTCCCGACGGCGGCGACGTCGTCGTCGGCGCCAAGCGGATCGGTTCGCGCCTGCATTTCTGGGTCAGGGACACCGGCATCGGCATCGCCGAGGAGGATTTCGCCAATCTCGGCAAGCCCTTCATGCAGATCCAGAACGACTATACCCGCCGTTTCGAGGGGACTGGTCTTGGCCTTTCACTGGTCAAGGGCCTGGTGGCGCTGCACGAGGGCACGATGTCCATCGAAAGCATGCCAGGCGAGGGCACCACGGTGACCATCAGCCTGCCGGTGAACGGACCGAAGGGACATCAGGCGGAGAAGACCGGCGTGCTGACCATGCCTGTGGCGATGGCGAAAGGGGACAGAGATGGCTCGCTCCGCAAAACCGGCTAAGGCGGTCAAGCGCCGCAGCAATGCCTTTCAGGACGGCGCTGTCGCCGTCGGCGGCATGATCTCGCGCAATCCTGTCCTGGTGGGCGGCTCGACGGCGTTCCTGGTGACGCTGTTCTATGTCTCGGCCAATGCCTTGTGGTACCAACCTTTCCCGCATGCCGGCGCATTTTTTGCGACCCGCAGCATTGCGGGCTTTCCGCACGCGACGCCCGACGAACCGGAGACGACATTCAACATCGTGCGGCCATCCGGCGCGCCGGCACCGATCAAGGGCGATCCGGTTGTCGAGCAGGTGCAAGGCATATTGAAGGATCTCGATTTCTATTCCGGGACGGTCGACGGCATTTCCGGACCCAACACCCGCAAGGCCATCCAGGACTATCAGCAGAAGGTCGGGCTCAACACGTCCGGCGAGATCGACGCGCTTCTGCTCGATCAACTGGGCGCGACGCCGAAGACAGCTTCCGTCGTGCCCAGACCGCAGCCGCGCCCGGATATGCCGGCCGCCGTTCCGGTGTCTTTGCAGACAGGTTCGGGACAGACAAATTCCGGGCAGGCGGATGCCGCGACGCAAGCGCCCGATGCCCGCATCGTCAAGATCCAGGCCGGGCTCAAGGCGTTCGGCAATGACGACATGCAGCTGGATGGTGTCGTCGGCGCGCGCACAAAGGCGGCGATCAAGGAATTCCAGTCGCTGTTCGGGCTGCCGCAGACCGGCGAGCCCGATGAGATCGTCTATGTCAAGATGCGCGAGATCGGCCTGACCAACTGACGGCCGAAACGACGGCTCGCCGAGCGGCGGAAATATCGATAGAGAACCGGCAGTTTCGGGAGCTCTCTCATGCGCGTCACATCGGATCTGTGGGTTTCGGCCCTGTTGCGCCGGATTTTCGGCGCCGGTGGATTTGCCGCCGTGGTCAAGCGTGGCGCGACCGAGGCCGGCGCTGTGTTCGTGCTGGCGCGGGGCAGGCTGGGTGAGGTTGCCCTGTTCGGGCCGGCGCCGCAGACAAGCTATGATTCGGCCAAGCC
>NZ_RZPF01000208.1:2982-9084 GCF_004022735.1 Mesorhizobium sp. M7A.F.Ca.AU.001.01.1.1 | reverse complement strand
CTGGCGGTGGCCGGTCCGGTCGACGGCGACGAGATCGAACTGACCAACTGCCCCTGGATCGTCAAGCCGAGAAAAATGTTCGCCAGCCTCGGCCTGAGCGACATCGTCGTGCTCAACGATTTCGAGGCGCAGGCGCTGGCCGTCGTCGCGCTCGGCGAGGAGCACATGGAAAAGATCGGCGGCGGCACGCCGGAGCCCAATGCCGGCCGCGTCGTGCTCGGCCCCGGAACCGGGCTCGGCGTCGCCGGGCTGGTCCATGCGCTGCACCACTGGATACCGGTGCCCGGCGAGGGCGGCCATATGGACATCGGTCCGCGCTCGGCCCGCGATTTCGAGGTTTTTCCGCATATCGAGAAGCTGGAGGGCCGCATTTCGGGCGAGCAGATCCTGTGCGGACGCGGTCTGGTCAATGTCTATCGGGCGGTTGCCAAGGCGGACGGCAAGCCGTCGCCCTTCACCACGCCGGCCGAGATCACTGCCGCGGCACTTGCGAAAACCGATCCGGTTGCCGAGGAAGCGCTGGAGACCTTCGTCACCTGCCTTGGGCGCACGGCAGGCGACCTTGCTCTGGTGTTCATGAGCCGCGGCGGCGTGTTTCTCACCGGTGGCATCGCGCAGAAGATCGTGCCGGCGCTGAAAGCCGGCAATTTCCGTGCCGCTTTCGAGGACAAGGCGCCGCACAGCGCGATGATGCGCACCATGCCGGTGTATGTCATTACCCATCCGCTGGCCGCACTTCTGGGCCTTGCCGCCTATGCCAGGAACCCCTCGCTGTTCGGTGTCCAGACTTCGGGCCGGCGCTGGCGCGACGAAGTTAGTCACCCCGAGGCATAGGCAAGCTGGCTGCTTGGCGTTAAGAGGGGTGCCAAATTGCCCGGCCGCGGGAAGCGGAAATCTACGAAGCGCTCCAATTTGACATTTCAGCCCCCCAATTTGTCGAAACCCCGTGCGGGAGAGATCGTGGCGGTCATCCGCCGTATCCTCCAGGAAAATGGCCGCGACTATCGGGGGGCGTATGTTTTCACCATCCTCTGCCTGCTGACCGTGTCGGCGACGACGGCGCTTGCCGCCTGGATCATGAGTCCGGTCGTCAATCAGATCTTCTACGAACGGCGCGGCGACCTGATCCCATGGATCTGCGCCGCACTGCTCGGTGCCTTCATCCTGCGCGGCCTTGCCGGCTACGGCCAGGCGGTGACGATGGCCAGGATCGGCAACAATCTGGTGGCGCGCTATCAGCAGCGCATCTTCAACCATCTGATGAAGCTTGGCGTCTCCTTCTTCAACGACACAAGGTCCGGGCGGCTGGCCGCGCAGGTCAACGAGAACGTCAACGGCATTCGCGACCTGTTGTCGATGACGGTGACCTCGACCGCGCGTGATGCCGTCTCGCTGGTCGGCCTGGTCGGCGTGATGATCTACCAGGATCCGATACTCTCCTTGAGTTCGCTGCTGATCGGGCCGCCGCTGATCTGGACCGTCACCTATCTGATGCGCCGGGTGCGCCGCATCACGCGCGAATCGGTGCAGATCAACTCTCGGCTGATCGGCGCCATGCAGGAAGCCACGCAAGGCATCGCCATCGTCAAGGCCTTCACCATGGAGGACGAGCTGTCGCGCCGGATCAGCCAGCTAGCCGAGGATGCCGAGCAGCGGTCGAACAAGATCGCTCGCGTCTCCGAGCGGCTGACGCCGGTCTCCGAACTGCTGGCCGGCATCGCCTTCGCCAGCGTCATCGCCTATTCCGGCTACCGGGCCACCGTTCTCGGCCAGCCGCCGGGCGCGGTGTTTTCCTTCATCACGGCGCTGACGCTCGCCTATGATCCGGCCCGCCGTCTGGCGCGCATGCAGGTCGGCATGGAACGCGCGCTTGTGAATGCGCGCATGATCTACGAGCTTCTCGACATCGAGCCGCAGCAGAGCGACGCCCAAGGCGCCGCCGAGGCGAAATTCACCTCCGGCGAAGTGCGTTTCAACAACGTCTCCTTCCGCTATGTCGAGGAGGCTCCGGTGCTGCAGGATCTGAGTTTCGTCGCCGCGGCCGGCAAGGTGACGGCAATCGTCGGCGCTTCGGGCGCCGGCAAGACGACATTGGTGGCGCTGCTGCAGCGCTTCTACGATGTCGAGGCGGGATCGATCGAGATCGACGGCCAGGACATCTCGAAGGTCACCAAACAGTCGCTGCGCGGTTCCATCGCCTATGTCTCGCAGCAGCCCTATCTGTTCGAAGGCACCATCCGCGACAACATCCGCTACGGCCGGCTGAGCGCCACCGATGCCGAGATCGAACAGGCCGCGGGCCAAGCCGCGGCCGACGACTTCATTCGCCAGCAGCCGCAGGGCTACGACACGCCGGTCGGCGAGAACGGCGTGACGCTGTCCGGCGGCCAGCGCCAGCGCGTCTCGATCGCGCGGGCCATCGTGCGGCAGGCACCGATCCTTTTGCTCGACGAAGCGACATCGGCGCTCGACAACGAGGCCGAGGCTCGCGTCCAGCAGGCGCTGACAAAGGTCATGGAAGGCCGCACCACCATCGTCATCGCGCACCGGCTGTCGACGGTGGTCAATGCCGACCACATCATCGTCATGGAACAGGGCCGGCTGGTCGAGGAAGGCACGCACGCCTCGCTGATGGCCGATCCGCACAGCGTCTATGCCCGCTTCCACCGCATCCAGGGCGTCAAGGGTCTGGGGCTTGTCGACGACAGCGCGCCGATCCGGACTTCGGCGCAACGCCTGTCACAAGGCATCGACACGCAGAGCATCGCCGGGAGCACGACATGAGCGCCACGCCCGCAACCGACGGACCGGCAAATGATATGGGCCTGGTGGTGGTGGGCGCCGCCGGCCGCATGGGCCAGACGCTGATCCGTGCCATCCACTCTATATCAGGCGCGCGGGTCATCGGCGCGGTCGAGCGGGCGGATTCGCCGCATCTGGGCAAGGATGCCGGCGAGCTGGCCGGCATCGGCATCATCAACGTGCCGATCAGCGACGATCCGCTGCCGGTGTTCGCCAAGGCCGACGGTGTGCTCGATTTCACCACGCCTGCTTCGACGGTCGAATTCGCCGGCTACGCGGCGCAGGCGCGCATCGTCCATGTCATAGGCACTACCGGCTGTTCGACCGATGACAATGCCAGGATCGCGGCGGCGGCGCGCCATGCGACGATCGTCAAATCGGGCAATATGAGCCTCGGCGTCAATCTTCTGGCGGTGCTGGTCGAGCAGGCGGCGCGCGCGCTCGATGCCGACGATTTCGACATCGAGATCCTCGAAATGCACCACAAGCACAAGGTCGACGCGCCTTCGGGCACGGCGCTGCTGCTGGGTGAAGCCGCCGCCGCCGGGCGTGGTATCGAGCTCTCAGGCAACGACGTGCGCGTCCGCGACGGCCACACCGGGGTGCGCAAGACGGGCTCGATCGGCTTTGCCACGTTGCGCGGGGGCTCTGTCGTCGGCGACCACAGCGTGATGCTGGCCGGCACCGGCGAGCGCATCACCCTGTCGCACCACGCCGAGGACCGCGCCATCTTCGCCCGCGGCGCCGTCAAGGCGGCGCTTTGGGCGCGCGGCAAGAAGCCGGGACTGTATTCGATGCGGGACGTGCTCGGCCTCAGCTGAGCCGGCCTGATCCATAAACCTGAAGGAGCAAACATGTCGCGAACCCTCGTGCTCGTGCGCCACGGCCAGAGCGAATGGAATTTGAAGAACCTGTTCACCGGCTGGCGCGACGTCGACCTGACCGAACAGGGCCACGCCGAGGCCAAGGCCGCCGGGCAAAAGCTCAAGGCGCGCGGCCTGAAATTCGACATCGCCTTCACCTCCGCGCTGATCCGGGCGCAAAAGACATGCCAGCACATCCTCGACGCGGTCGGCCAGGGCGACCTGAAGACCATCCGCGACCAGGCGCTCAACGAGCGCGACTATGGCGACCTCTCCGGCCTCAACAAGGACGACGCCCGCAAGAAATGGGGCGAGGAGCAGGTGCATGTCTGGCGCCGCTCCTACGACGTGCCGCCGCCTGCCGGCGAGAGCCTGAAGGACACCGGCGCCCGCGTCTGGCCCTATTACCTGCACGATTTGCAGCCGCATGTGCTGCGCGGCGGCACCGTGCTGGTCGCCGCGCACGGCAACTCCCTGCGCGCGCTGATCATGGCGCTCGACGGCAAGTCGGGCGAGGAGATCGTCAAGCTGGAACTCGGCACCGGCGTGCCGGTCATCTACCAGCTCAACGCCGATTCCACCGTCGCTTCCAAGGAAGTGCTGGACGACTGAGCCGGCGAACGGAGCACCTGCGAAAAAAGCGCGTTGACAGCAATCGCTTGCCCGCTTACATGAGCCCGCACCAGCCCAGATGGCGGAATTGGTAGACGCGCACGGTTCAGGTCCGTGTTCCGCAAGGAGTGGAGGTTCGAGTCCTCTTCTGGGCACCAAATTCCCGTTTCGAACCACTTGACGGTTCAGAAACTTAGAGAAAAAAGCCCGGTTCGTCCGGGCTTTTTCTTTTCAGCCAACCTCCCCTTCCGGCCAGTCCCCTCACAAACCGCTTCAAACTCCGCGGCCGCTTCGCTACGCTCAAAACCATGGCTCAATCCACCAACCCGATCTTCGGTGCCCGCCGCGACCAGGCGTTCCCCACGCTGGCCGAGGTGGACATCGACCGCATGCGCCGGTTCGGCGAGGCCAGCGCCTATGCAGCCGGCGAGCACATCATCGAAGCCGGCGATGTGGCGCCCGGCCTGATCGTCGTGCTGTCGGGTAGCGTGGACATCACCCAGGACGGCGGGCTCGGCCGGCGCGAGACGATCGTCACGCACGGCCCGGGCAGCTTTGTCGGTGAGCTGGCGCAGCTTTCGGCCCGTCCCTCGCTGGTGAATGCGCAGGCCGCCGAGCCGGTGGAGGCGTTCGTCATCGCCTCGCAACGACTGCGCGACCTGATGGTGCAGGAGGCCAATCTCGGCGAGCGCATCATGCGGGCGCTGATCCTGCGCCGCGTCGGGCTCTTGGAGAGCGCCACCAGCGGGCCGATCATCATCGGACCCCAGGACAATGCCGACGTGTTGCGGCTGCAGGGTTTTCTGGCGCGCAGCGGCCAGCCGCACCGCGTGCTCGATTCCGACAGCGATCCCTGCGCCAAAACCCTGGTCGAACGCTTCGAGGTCGATCCGCACCACCTGCCGATCGTGCTCTGTCCAAACGGCAGGCTGCTGATGAACCCCGGCGAAAAGGACCTCGCCCGCTGCGTCGGCCTGTTGCGCCCGATCGATGCCGATACGGTGTATGACGTGGCCATCGTCGGCGCCGGCCCGGCAGGGCTGGCGGCGGCGGTCTATGCGGCATCCGAAGGGCTGTCGACGATCGTGCTCGATTGCCGTGCCTTCGGCGGACAGGCCGGCGCCTCCTCGCGCATCGAGAACTATCTCGGTTTCCCGACCGGCATCACCGGCATGGCGCTGATGGCGCGCGCCTACAACCAGGCGCAGAAGTTCGGCGTTGAAATGGTCATCCCGGACGAGGCGAAGCTTTTGAGCGCGGCCACCGACACTTCAGGCGCCCGCTATCTGCTCGATGTCGGTGACGGCGAGACCGTGCGCACGCGCAGCGTGGTGATCGCCAGCGGCGCGCGTTATCGTCGCCTCGACATCGCCGATCTGGCGCGGTTCGAGGGGACGTCCGTGCACTATTGGGCGTCGCCCATCGAAGGCCGGCTTTGCGCGGGCCAGGAAGTGGCGCTGGTCGGCGCCGGCAATTCGGCCGGGCAAGCGGCTGTCTACTTGGCCAGTCATGCGCGGAAGGTGGCGCTGCTGGCGCGCGGCGGCAGCCTCGATGCCAGCATGTCGCGCTACCTGGTCGAGCGCATCCGGGCGCAGCCGAACATCGAGGTGCTGACCGGGACCGAAATCGAGGCGCTGGACGGCGAAGAGGGCAATCTTGCCACGGTGAGCTGGCGCAACCGCGCCAGCGGCGCGGAAACGACGCGCCCGATCCGCCATCTCTTCCTCTTCATCGGCGCCGATCCGAACACCGATTGGCTGGCCAACTGCGATGTCGCGCTGGACGCCAGGGGGTTCGTGCGCACCGGATCGGACATAGGATCGTC
>NZ_RZPF01000208.1:0-2972 GCF_004022735.1 Mesorhizobium sp. M7A.F.Ca.AU.001.01.1.1 | reverse complement strand
GGCCAGCCAATCGGTGTTCGGATCGGCGCCGATGAAGAGGAAGAGATGGCGGATCGGACATAGGATCGGCGCAGATGGAGACGAGCCGCAGCGGCGTGTTCGCCATAGGCGATGTCCGCGCCGGTTCGGTCAAACGGGTCGCGGCGGCTGTCGGCGAAGGCGCCCAGGTGGTCGCGGCTCTGCATGCCTACCTCGCGCGCGGCAACGCCGACACATTTCGAATGGCCGGGAGACCATGATGGATGAATGCAGACATACGCGCGACATCAGGAAGGTCACGCCGAGCGCGCTCGGCTGCGAGGAATGCCTGAAGAGCGGGTCGCAATGGGTGCATCTGCGGCTGTGTCGTACCTGCGGCCATGTCGGCTGCTGCGACGACTCGCCCAACCGCCACGCCACCAAGCATTTCCACGCCATCAAGCATCCGATCATCGAGGGCTACGATCCGCCCGAAGGCTGGGCATGGTGCTATGTCGACGAGGTGTTTGTCGACCTCGGCGACGATGTGACCCCGCAGAACGGTCCGATCCCGCGCTTTGTTTGAGCGCCCTGGAGACGCCGAAGAAGAGCCCGGTTCGCCCGGGTTTTTCTTTGTCCAGCATTACGCGCTCGATGCCCGACTGTCCGCAAACTGACAGCCTACCCGTTCCAGTGTCCTGCCAGCTCACGATCATCCGAGCCCGACAAAGCTTTGACATGATCGCGGCTAGTTTAGAAACATTCAAAACTGGAAGGCTCGCATGCACCCCACCTATACAAGCGCGCAAAAAGCCATTCACTGGGCGGTGTTTCTGCTGGTCATCGGCCTTTATGGCTTGACCTATGTGGAAGAACTTTTTCCGCGCGGCGATCCCGGCAGCGCGCTCGTCTGGTGGTTCCATATTTCGTTCGGGCTGCTGTTGTTTGCGCTGGTCGTCATCCGCGTCGGCCTGCGCCTGATACTGGGAACGCCAGGGCTGCCGACGGAAATGTCGGACCTTGAACGATGGGCGGCCAAGATCGCGCATCTGCTGCTCTATGCGCTGCTGGTGACCATTCCGGCTCTCGGCATCCTGCTGACTTGGTATAGGGGCGACGCCTTGAGCTTCTTCGGCCTCTTCACCATCCCGGCCCCGGTATCGCCCGACCGCGACACGGCCCGGTTCATCAGGGAACTGCACAGCCTGTGCGCCAATTCGATCCTCATCCTCGCCGGAGTGCACGCGGCCGCGGCGCTATGGCATCATTTCATCCGCAAGGACGACGTGCTCAAGCGAATGCTGCCGGAAAGCACGCTCTCCTGGAGCAAGTCCGGGAAAGTGTGAAGTGGTTTCCCAGGAAAAGCGCATGGCGCCTTCCCTCGTTGATCGGGAGGGCCTTTCCCTCGACCTTCTTTTTTCTTCAGAAGGCGCTCTCCCCGAGAGGGCTAACGCCGACCGATAGCGCCTACCGCACGGAGCCGGTGACGGTCGGGTCGATCATGCTGGGAACCGACTTGCGTTCGTTTCCGGCAAGCGCCGCTATGATAAGCAGGCTGGCAACCACCGGGACAAACAGGATGGCAACGCGAGCCTGCACGTAAAATATGGCGCGCCATTCATTGCGCTTGTCGGGGCTGTTGCTCATCATACTCACTTTGTCGGCCCCCCGGGCCGTGACATAGAAGCTAACGGTTAAACAACTCCTTCCGACTTCGTTAACCTGGCGGATTTGAGGCGAAATTCCCACGCGATCCCCAAGATGGCGATCCCGGGCTTCAGTTGAGCCCGATGCGGCTGGCGCCCTGCCGGAACAGCGCTACGGCATCCGGTTCGAAGCGAAAGGTGCCGATGAAATCGTCGGCGCAATAGTCCGGCCTTGTCTTGCGGATGGCGGCGGCGAAGCCGCGCGCCTCGTCGAGCCGTCCGGCCAGCGCCAGGCAGTGCGCGGCGATCGCCAGTATGATGGCGTGGGCGTTGGGCCGCGCCGCCGCCTTCAGCGCCCATTCGGCCGCCTCCTCAAACTGGCCGAGCCGGACATGCGCCATGGCGCGTGCGCCCAGCATGCCGAACAGCAGCGGGTCGAACGGGCTGAGATGGCGCGAATGATCGGAAGAGCCTATCGCCGCTCGCGGGTCGCCCGACTGCGAATGCACGAAGGACAAAGCGTAGTGGCCGAGCGCGAAGTTGGGGCTGAGATCGACCGCCCGCTCGAGTTCGAGCAGCGAGCCGTCCTGCTCGCCGCGCAGCCACAGCGCCCGGCCCATCGCCCAATGGGCGGCCGGATTGTGGTCGTCGACCAGCAGGCTGTGGCCGGCGCTCTCGAAGGCCAGCGCGCTTTCGCGGTCGCGATCGCCCCAGCGCTGGAAGGCGTTCTGCCAGTGGGTGAAGGACAGGCCGGCATAGGCACGGGCGAAGGTCGGGTCGAGCTGCAAGGCCTGGGCAAAGAAATGCCGCGCCTGCTCGTTTTCGGCCTGGGTGAAGCGGTACATGTGCCAGAGGCCGCGATGGTACGCCTCCCAGGCGTTGAGCGAGCTGGGCGCCTTCAGCATGGCGCGGTTGCGCTCGACCGTTTCGATCTCGGCCGAGATCGAGGAGACGATGCTGTTGCCGATGTCGTCGAGCACGGAAAAGATGTCATCGGGCCTGCGCTCGAAGGTCTCGGCCCAGACGATCCTGGCGCTGCGCACCTCGATCAGCTCGACGCTGACGATGAGGCGGCCGGACGGGCTGCGCACCGTGCCGGTGGCGACATAGT
This sequence comes from Mesorhizobium sp. M7A.F.Ca.AU.001.01.1.1, assembly GCF_004022735.1. Lineage (NCBI taxonomy): Bacteria > Pseudomonadati > Pseudomonadota > Alphaproteobacteria > Hyphomicrobiales > Phyllobacteriaceae > Mesorhizobium > Mesorhizobium sp. M7A.F.Ca.AU.001.01.1.1. The sequence goes on along the minus strand of NZ_RZPF01000208.1, from coordinate 257 downwards.
CGACATTCAGCCGGCGGCCGGCATCCTCGGGCGCGATGTTCTGCTCTGCCAGCGCAAACACCGATCCGCGCGCGATGACGAAGAAATCCCTGAGCTTGGCCAGGCGGGTGATGATGTCGTGGGTGAAACCGTCGGCCAATCCGCCGCGCGTGCCGCCGCTCTCCTCGACAAACGGCATCACCGCCAGCGAAGCGTGGCTGGGCTCGACCGGGCCGGGTGCGGTGGGCATGGTGGCCACCAGTGGCGATAGCGTGGAC
>NZ_RZPF01000207.1:0-9098 GCF_004022735.1 Mesorhizobium sp. M7A.F.Ca.AU.001.01.1.1 | reverse complement strand
GAACAAGGTCGTCTTCAACGTCGCCAAGAAGGCGTCGAAGCCGGAAATCAAGGCCGCCGTCGAAGCGCTGTTCGGCGTCAAGGTGATGGCCGTGAACACGCTTGTCCGCAAGGGCAAGATCAAGCGCTTCCGTGGCACGGTTGGCCGCCAGAGCGACGTCAAGAAGGCGGTTGTGACGCTGGCCGATGGCCAGTCGATCGACGTCGCGACGGGTCTCTGAGCAAGGCCGCGAGGACAGAACAATGGCACTGAAAAAATTCAACCCGGTAACGCCCAGCACCCGTCAGCTGGTCATCGTCGACCGCTCGGGCCTCTACAAGGGCAAGCCCGTCAAGGGTCTGACCGAAGGCCTGACCAAGTCGGGCGGCCGCAACAATCACGGTCGCATCACCGCCCGCTTCATCGGCGGTGGTCACAAGCGGTCGTACCGCATCATCGACTTCAAGCGCCGCAAGTTCGACGTCGTCGGCACGGTCGAGCGCATTGAGTACGATCCGAACCGCACCGCCTTCATCGCGCTGATCAAGTATGAGGATGGCGAGCTGTCCTACATCATCGCTCCGCAGCGTCTGGCTCCCGGCGACAAGATCGTGTCCGGTGAATCGGTCGACGTGAAGCCGGGCAATGCGATGCCGCTGGCTTCGATGCCGGTCGGCACCATCGTCCACAACATCGAGCTGAAGCCGGGCAAGGGCGCTCAGGTCGCCCGTTCGGCAGGTGGTTACGGTCAGCTGGTCGGTCGTGACCAGGGCATGGCGATCCTGCGCCTCAATTCGGGCGAGCAGCGTGTCGTTCACGGCTCCTGCATGGCCACTGTTGGCGCCGTGTCCAATCCGGACCACGGCAACATCAATGACGGCAAGGCCGGTCGCACGGTCTGGCGTGGCAAGCGCCCGCACAATCGCGGCGTGACCATGAACCCGGTCGACCATCCGCACGGCGGCGGCGAAGGCCGCACATCGGGTGGCCGCCATCCGGTTTCGCCCTGGGGCAAGCCGACCAAGGGCAAGAAGACGCGGTCCAACAAGGCGACCGACAAGTTCATCCTGCGCTCGCGCCATCAGCGCAAGAGCTAAGAAGAGGTAACGCCAAGTGACTCGTTCGATTTGGAAAGGCCCCTTCATTGACGGCTACCTTCTCAAGAAGGTGGACAAGGTTCGTGAAGGTGGTCGCAATGAGGTGATCAAGATGTGGAGCCGTCGCTCCACCATCCTGCCGCAGTTCGTCGGCTTCACCTTCGGTGTCTACAACGGCCAGAAGCATGTTCCCGTCTCGGTGAACGAGGACATGGTCGGTCACAAGTTCGGTGAATTCGCTCCGACCCGGACCTATTACGGTCACGGCGCGGATAAGAAGGCGAAGAGGAAATAATCATGGGCAAGGCCAAAGCTCCGCGCAGGCTTGCTGATAACGAAGCGCGCGCCGTATTGCGCACGATCCGTATCAGCCCGCAGAAGCTGAACCTGGTTGCCGCGCTGATCCGCGGCAAGAAGGTCGCGACAGCGCTTTCCGATCTCGAATTCTCGGCCAAGCGGATTTCCGGCACGGTCAAGAAGACGCTGGAATCGGCAATCGCCAACGCGGAAAACAACCACGACCTGGATGTCGATGCGCTGATCGTGGCGGAAGCCTATGTCGGCAAGTCGATCGTCATGAAGCGGTTCCATGCCCGTGGCCGCGGTCGCGCCAGCCGTATCGAGAAGCCGTTCTCGCACCTCACGATCGTCGTTCGTGAAGTCGAAGAAAAAGGGGAGGCCGCATAATGGGCCAGAAAGTCAATCCGATCGGTCTTCGCCTCGGCATCAACCGCACCTGGGATTCGCGCTGGTTCGCGAACACCGGCGAGTACGGCAAGCTGCTGCATGAGGACATCAAGATCCGCAAGTATCTCGAGAAGGAGCTCAAGCAGGCTGCCATCTCGAAGGTCGTGATCGAGCGTCCGCACAAGAAGTGCCGCGTCACCATCCATGCCGCGCGCCCGGGTCTGATCATCGGCAAGAAGGGCGCCGACATCGAGAAGCTTCGCAAGAAGCTGATGGAGATGACGAAGTCCGAGACGCACCTCAACATCGTTGAAGTGCGCAAGCCGGAGATCGACGCGACCCTGGTCGCCCAGTCGATCGCCCAGCAGCTCGAGCGTCGTATCGCGTTCCGCCGCGCCATGAAGCGTGCCGTTCAGTCGGCGATGCGCCTCGGTGCCGAAGGCATCCGCATCAACTGCGCCGGCCGCCTCGGCGGCGCTGAGATCGCGCGTATGGAATGGTATCGCGAAGGTCGCGTGCCGCTGCATACGCTGCGTGCGGACGTCGACTACGGTACGGCCGAAGCGCACACGGCTTATGGCATCTGCGGCGTCAAGGTCTGGGTGTTCAAGGGCGAGATCCTTGAGCATGACCCGATGGCTTCGGAGCGTCGGGCCAGCGAAAGCGATGCAGCGCATGGCGGTGGTGGTGATCGCGAACGCGGTCGTCGTCGCGAAAACGCCTGAGACATTTAGGAATTTGGAGTTAGAACGATGCTGCAGCCAAAGCGCACAAAGTTCCGCAAGCAGTTCAAGGGCCGTATCCATGGTACCGCAAAGGGCGGCACCAACCTGGATTTCGGTGGTTTCGGGCTGAAGGCGCTTGAGCCGAACCGCGTCACCGCACGTGAGATCGAGGCGGCCCGCCGCGCGATCACCCGTGAAATGAAGCGCGCTGGTCGCGTCTGGATCCGTATTTTCCCGGACGTGCCGGTCACTTCGAAGCCGACCGAAGTCCGCATGGGTAAGGGCAAGGGCGCGGTCGATTATTGGGCGGCGCGCGTCAAGCCAGGCCGCATCATGTTCGAGATCGACGGCGTCAATGAAGAAACCGCCCGTGAGGCACTGCGTCTCGGCGCGGCCAAGCTCTCGGTCAAGACGCGCTTCGTGCAGCGCATCGCAGAATAAGGACGGGCTGATCATGAAAGCCGAAGACATCCGGACCAAGACCCAGGACCAGCTGACCGACGACCTGGCCAGCCTGAAGAAGGAGCAGTTCAACCTGCGCTTCCAGAAGGCCACCGGCCAGCTCGAGAAGACCGCGCGCGTGAGACAGGTTCGTAAGGACATTGCGCGTATCAAGACCATCGCTGCGGAAAAGTCCGCGGCTAAGAAGGCTTAAGGACGAAAACCATGCCAAAGCGCATTCTGCAGGGCACCGTCGTCAGCGACAAGAACGAGAAGACGGTTGTCGTCAAGGTCGAACGGCGCTTCACGCATCCCGTGATGAAGAAGACCGTGCGCATGACCAAGAAGTACAAGGCGCACGACGAGAACAACGCCCACAAGGTTGGCGATCAGGTGTTCATCCAGGAATCGAAGCCGATTTCCAAGGACAAGCGCTGGATCGTCGTGTCTTCGGACCAAGCCTGACCTCGGGCGTAAACAACGAATTTTGGACAGACCGGGGAGGGGCTTTGAGCCCATCCCGTTAGAAGAGAAGAAGGCGGCCAGTCATGATTCAGATGCAAACAAACCTCGACGTCGCGGATAATTCCGGCGCCCGTCGTGTCATGTGCATCAAGGTGCTGGGCGGCTCGAAGCGGAAATACGCTTCCGTGGGCGACATCATCGTGGTGTCGATCAAGGAAGCCATTCCGCGCGGCCGCGTGAAGAAGGGCGATGTGATGAAGGCGGTCGTGGTTCGCACGGCCAAGGACATTCGCCGCCCGGATGGCAGCGTGATCCGTTTCGACAAGAACGCGGCCGTTCTCGTCGACAACAAGAAAGAGCCGATCGGCACGCGTATCTTCGGACCGGTTCCGCGCGAACTCCGCGCCAAGAACCACATGAAGATCATCTCGCTCGCGCCTGAAGTGCTGTAAGGAGCCGGACCAATGCAAAAAATTAGAAAAGGCGACAAGGTCGTCGTGCTGGCCGGCAAGGACAAGGGCCGTTCGGGCGAAGTCCTCTCGGTACAGCCGAAGGAAGACACCGCGCTGGTGCGCGGCGTCAACATGATCCGCCGTCACCAGAAGCAGTCCCAGTCCCAAGAGGGCGGGATCATCACCAAGGAAGCGCCGATCCAGCTGTCGAACATCGCGCTGGCCGACCCCAAGGATGGCAAGCCGACCCGCGTCGGCTTCATCTTCCAGAAGGACGGCAAGAAGGTGCGCGTCGCCAAGCGCTCGGGAGAAGTCATCAATGGCTAAGGCTCAAACCACGAAGCCCACGGCTGAAAGCAAACAGTCCAAGGCTCAGAACACGCCGCGCCTCAAGCAGGTCTACAACGAGACCATCCGCAAGGCGCTGCAGGAACAGTTCGGCTACGACAACGAGATGCAGGTTCCGCGCATCGACAAGATCGTGCTGAACATGGGCGTCGGCGAAGCGACCGCCGATTCGAAGAAGCCTTCGATCGCGGCCGAAGACCTGGCGATGATTGCCGGCCAGAAGGCCGTCGTCACCCGCGCCCGCAACTCGATCGCCGGCTTCAAGGTCCGCGAGAAGATGCCAATCGGCGCCAAGGTCACGTTGCGCAAGGAACGGATGTATGAGTTCCTCGACCGCCTCGTGAACATCGCACTGCCGCGCGTCCGCGACTTTCGCGGACTGAATCCGAAGAGCTTCGATGGCCGTGGCAACTACGCCATGGGCATCAAGGAACACATCGTGTTCCCGGAGATCAACTACGACAAGGTTGATCAGATCTGGGGCATGGACGTCATCGTTTGTACGACTGCGAAGACGGACGACGAAGCCAGGGCATTGCTCAAGGCCTTCAACTTCCCCTTCCGCCAGTAACGGCAGCGAGAAAAGGAAAAATCTGAAATGGCAAAGACCAGCTCAGTCGAGAAGAACAACAGGCGCCGCAAGCTTGCCGACCAGTACGGTCCCAAGCGGGCTGCGCTCAAGGCGATCATCATGGATCAGTCCAAGCCGATGGAAGAGCGTTTCCGCGCTCAGCTCAAGCTTGCTGCCATGCCGCGCAACTCGGCCAAGATCCGCATCCGCAACCGCTGCGAAGTCACCGGCCGTCCGCGCGCCTACTATCGCAAGCTCAAAGTATCGCGCATCGCGCTTCGTGATCTCGGCAATAACGGCCAGATCCCGGGCCTGGTCAAGTCGAGCTGGTAAGGAGGACATAACATGTCATTGAGCGATCCTCTCGGCGATATGCTGACCCGCATCCGCAACGCGTATGGCCGCAAGAAGTCGAGCGTTTCGACGCCGGCTTCGCGTCTGCGCACCCGCGTCCTCGACGTGCTGAAGGCTGAAGGCTATATCCGCGATTACAGCCAGACCGACTTCGACAACGGCAAGTCCGAAATCGAGATCGAGCTGAAGTATTTCGACGGCGCGCCGGTCGTGCGCGAAATCGCCCGCGTTTCGAAGCCAGGCCGCCGCGTCTATGTTTCGGCCAAGTCGATTCCGCAGGTCGCAAACGGCCTCGGCATCGCCATCCTTTCGACACCGAAGGGCGTGATGGCCGACCATGAAGCACGTGAACAGAACGTCGGCGGTGAGATCCTCTGCCAGATCTTCTGATCTGGCAGTTGACCGCAAAGTGGAATCCGGTCTTCGGATCGTTCCCGAAGACAGAGACCTGAAACAAGAGAAGTGACGAGGACAACAAAATGTCTCGTATTGGAAAGAAACCCGTTTCGCTGCCGCAGGGCGTGACCGCGACCGTCAACGGCCAGACCGTGACGGCGAAGGGCCCCAAGGGTGAGCTGAAGTTCGTGGTGAACGACGAAGTGCTGGTCAAGATGGAAGGCAGCGAGATCGCTGTCCAGCCGCGCGACCAGACCAAGACCGCCCGCTCCAAGTGGGGCATGTCGCGCACGCAGATCGTCAACATCCTGCAGGGTGTCAAGGACGGTTTCGAGAAGAAGCTCGAGATCACCGGCGTCGGCTATCGCGCGGCACTTCAGGGCAAGAACCTGCAGCTGGCGCTTGGCTTCAGCCATGACGTCGTCTATGAGACGCCGCAGGGCATCACCATCACCGTGCCGAAGCCGACTGAAATCACTGTGGCCGGCATCGACAAGCAGCAGGTCGGCCAGGTTGCGGCCGAGATCCGCGAGTATCGTGGTCCCGAGCCTTACAAGGGCAAGGGCGTCCGCTACGCCGGCGAGAAGATCGTCCGCAAGGAAGGCAAGAAGAAGTAGTAGGCCTGGCCTCGAGAAGTTGAAGACTTTTCGGAAAGGGCCAAGCCAAGAGTGTAACGCCGCGGGGAGCGGTCGCGGGAGGCGCTTTCGCCTACCGCATATGGCGGCCCCCGTTTTTTGAAGGCAAGGAAGACCATCATGGGTACCAAGGAATCCACGCAGCGCCGCGCGCAGCGCGTCCGTCGTCAGATCAAGAAGGTCGCCGGCGAGCGTCCGCGTCTGTCGGTTCACCGCACGTCGAAGAACATCTATGTGCAGGTCATCGACGACGCCAAGGGCCACACCATCGCCGCCGCTTCGACGCTCGAGAAGGACTTCAAGGGTTCGCTCAAGACCGGCGCCGACACCGCTGCCGCCACCGCGATCGGCAAGCTGATCGCCGAGCGCGCCACCAAGGCCGGCGTCAAGGAAGTCGTCTTCGACCGCGGCGCTTACATCTATCACGGCCGCGTCAAGGCGCTCGCCGAGGCTGCCCGCGAAGGTGGCTTGAGCTTCTAAGCATGATCCCGAAAAGTTGCAGACTTTTCGGATAAAGATTATGCGAAGGAAATGATTTCGCCCCCGGTGACCGTTTCCCGATTTAATCGGGGCGAGGCACCGGATCTTATCAGCAACCGTGCTTCCGGAAAAAAACAAGGAACAGGATATGGCACAGGAACGTAGGGATGGCGGCCGCGGCCGCGATCGTGAAGAACGCGATGACGGCATGGTGGACAAGCTCGTCCACATCAACCGCGTCGCCAAGGTCGTCAAGGGCGGCCGTCGCTTCGGTTTTGCAGCACTCGTCGTCGTCGGCGACCAGAAGGGCCGCGTCGGCTTTGGTCACGGCAAGGCGCGCGAAGTGCCGGAAGCTATCCGCAAGGCAACTGAATCGGCCAAGCGCGACATGATTTTCGTGCCGCTGCGCTCGGGCCGTACGCTGCATCACGACGTCGAAGGACGCTGGGGTGCTGGACGCGTGCTGCTGCGCGCCGCCAAGCAAGGTACCGGCATCATCGCCGGTGGCCCGATGCGCGCTGTCTTCGAGACGCTCGGCATGCATGACGTGGTCGCCAAGTCGATGGGTTCGTCGAACCCCTACAACATGGTTCGCGCCACCTTCGACGCGCTGAAGAGCCAGATGCATCCCAAGGATGTGGCTGCTGCTCGCGGCATCAAGTATTCGACCCTTCAGGCCCGCCGCGGCACCGCCGTTGCGGCTGAAGAATAGTCGATCTGACCAGGGATTTTGACCATGGCCAAGAAAGCAACCAAGACCATCACCGTTGAGCAGATCGGTTCGCCGATCCGCCGTCCGAAGGAACAGCGCGCGACGCTGGTCGGCCTCGGCCTCAACAAGATGCACAAGCAGCGCACGCTGGAAGATACGCCCTCCGTGCGCGGCATGATCGCTGCCGTCCAGCATCTCGTCCGCGTCGTGGACGAGGGCTGAGCCAGAGCGCAGGAGAAGTCAGATGAAACTCAACGATCTGCGTGACAAGGACGGCGCGACGCACTCCAAGAAGCGTCTCGGCCGTGGTATCGGCTCCGGCTCCGGCAAGACCGGCGGTCGCGGCGTCAAGGGCCAGAAGGCGCGCTCCGGCGTCGCCATCAACGGCTTCGAGGGTGGCCAGATGCCGCTCTACCGGCGCCTGCCGAAGCGTGGCTTCAACAACATCTTCGCCAAGAGCTTCACCGTCGTGTCGCTGGCCCGCATCCAGGTGGCCATCGACGCCAAGAAGCTCGACGCCAAGGCAACCGTGACGGCTGAATCGCTGGTTGCCGCCGGCGTCATCCGCCGCGTCAAGGACGGCGTGCGCATCCTCTCGGATGGCGAGATCAAGGCGAAGCTCGCCTTTGACGTCGCCGGCGCCTCCAAGGCCGCGATCGAGAAGATCGAAAAGGCCGGCGGTTCGGTCAAGCTGCCGCAGGAAAAAGCAGCTGCCGAGTAACGGCAATTTGAAGCGCGATCGGCAGGAGTGGGATCCGTTTTTGCTCACGATTTCGCTTTGATCTGCTCAACGAGGCGGCCGCGTCAACGCGGCCGCTTGCATGTTTAGAGCCCGGAGCTTATCTCGTGAGCTTCGGTGAAACGCGCCGCCTGACCTCAGGGCCATCAAGCGTTACCAAGCGGAGAATCAGGCATGGCTTCGGCTGCTGAACAATTAGCCTCGAATCTGAATTTCTCGGCCTTCGCCAAGGCGGAGGATTTGAAGAAGCGCATCTGGTTCACGATCGGCGCGCTGCTGGTTTATCGCCTCGGCACCTACATCCCGCTTCCCGGTATCAATCCCGACGCCTTCGCCCAGGCCTTCTCTTCGCAGAGCAAGGGCGTGCTCGGCATGTTCAACATGTTCGCCGGCGGCGCCGTGCAGCGCATGGCGATCTTTGCGCTCGGCATCATGCCTTACATCTCCGCCTCCATCATCATGCAGCTGATGACCTCGGTCATCCCGTCATTGGAAGCGCTGAAGAAGGAAGGCGAACAGGGCCGCAAGGTCATTAACCAGTACACGCGCTACGGCACCGTGCTGCTTGCGCTGGTTCAGGCCTATGGCATTTCGGTCGGTCTGGAAGGCGGCAACGGCATCGTCAGTGACCCCGGCATGTTCTTCCGCATCTCGACCGTCGTCACGCTGGTCGGCGGCACCATGTTCCTGATGTGGCTGGGCGAGCAGATCACCGCCCGCGGCATCGGCAACGGTATTTCGCTGATCATCTTCTCCGGCATCGTCGCCGGCCTGCCGCACGCCATCTCCGGCACGCTGGAGCTTGGCCGCACCGGCGCGCTGTCGACCGGCCTGATCCTGGCGATCATCGTGCTGGCTATCGTCGTCATTGCGCTCATCGTGTTCTTCGAGCGCGCCCAGCGCCGCTTGCTGATCCAGTATCCAAAGCGCCAGGTCGGCAACCGGATGTTCCAGGGCGATACCTCGCACCTGCCGCTGAAGCTCAACACGTCGGGCGTCATTCCGCCGATCTTTGCC
>NZ_RZPF01000206.1:0-9120 GCF_004022735.1 Mesorhizobium sp. M7A.F.Ca.AU.001.01.1.1 | reverse complement strand
GTCATGACGGCATCATCAACTATTCCGAATGGTCGGTACCGCTCGGCAGGCGATTTCGCGCGTTGAAATTATGGTTCCTGCTGCGCGCCCATGGCCTGGAACGCCTGCGCACGATGATCCGCAATCATGTCGCGTGGAGCGAAGGGCTGGCGGCGCGGCTGGCAAGGGAGCCGGATTTCCAGATCGTCAGCGAACCGATGCTGTCGTTGTTCTCGTTCCGGCACAAGACCGCAACCGACGGGGACGAGCACAATCTGCGCCTTGTCAATGCGATCAACGACGATGGCCGCATCTACCTGACGCAGACGAAGGTTGATGGACTGATCGCAATCCGGTTCCAGGTCGGACAGTTCGAGGCGACCGCCGCCGATGTCGAAACGGCTTTTGTGGTGATTACTGAAATCGCACGTGGCCTGGGTCGCTGATTTCGTTAGCCGGCTTATGCCTTTTCATCGGTTTCGTTTTCGACTATAGACAAGAAAAACGAAAACGGGAGGTTGCCCATGTATCTGTCGCCGCGCCATGCCGAGATTATCCAGATGGCCAAGGATCACGGCCGCGTGCTGGTCGATGATCTGGCCAACCACTTCAATGTGACGCCGCAGACCATACGCAAGGACCTCAACGATTTGTGCGATCAGCGGCTGCTCTCGCGCATCCATGGCGGCGCGCTGTACCCCTCCGGCATCGAGAACATGGAGTATGAGGCGAGACGCAAGATTGCCGCCGACGAGAAGGAGGCGATCGGCCGTGCGGCAGCCAGGCTGATCCCCGACAACGCCTCGCTGTTCATCAACATCGGCACCACGACCGAGTCGGTCAGCAAGGCGTTGCTCGATCACAACGGTCTCATGGTCATCACCAATAACATCAATGTTGCCAATAGGATGCGGATATATCCGTCGATCGAAGTGGTGATCGCCGGTGGTGTCGTGCGCGGTTCCGATGGCGGTGTGGTCGGCGAGGCGGCGGTCGATTTCATTAGGCAGTTCAAGGTCGATTACGCGGTGATCGGCGCATCCGCCATCGACCATGACGGGGCCTTGCTCGACTTCGATTTTCGCGAGGTCAAGGTGGCGCAGGCGATCATCGCCAATGCAAGGCATGTCATCCTGGTTTCCGACCAGACCAAATTCGAGCGAACCGCACCGGTGCGCATCGGCCATCTGTCGCAGGTCAACACCTTCATCACCGACCGCTGCGACATCCCCTCGGTGCGCAAGATCTGCCAGGAGGCCGAGGTTCAGCTGATCGAGACGTCGCTCGCCTAGGCGGTTTTCAGCTGATATCACGCGCCCGTGATATTTCGTTTGACATTCGTTATCATTTCGAAATAATTCCGACACGGTTTCGTAAAAGCCCAAAAATGGTGCAATGCGAAATCGCTGGAGGAATTTGTGGACGCATCTCCGATCCGTGACATTTTCGTCATAGGCGGCGGCATCAATGGCTGCGGTATCGCCCGCGACGCCGTCGGGCGTGGCTTTTCCGTCTTTCTCGCCGAGATGAACGACCTCGCCAGCGGGACCTCCTCGGGCTCGACCAAATTGATCCATGGCGGCCTGCGCTACCTCGAATTCTACGAATTCCGCTTGGTGCGCGAAGCGCTGATGGAGCGCGAGGTTCTGTGGAAGAACGCGCCGCACATCATCTGGCCGATGCGCTTCGTGCTGCCCTATGCCAAGGGCCTGCGCCCGGCCTGGCTGATCAGGCTCGGTCTCTTCCTCTACGACCACATTGGCGGGCGCAAATTGCTGCCGGCGACCCGGACGCTGGACATGGCCAGGGATCCGGCCGGCAAGCCTTTGAAGCCGCTATTCAAGAAGGCCTTCGAATACTCGGATGGCTGGGTCAATGACGCGCGGCTGGTGGCGCTGAACGCACGTGATGCCGCCGACCGCGGCGCAACGGTCCGCACCCGCACGAAAGTGACCGGCGCGCGCCGCGAAAACGGCTTGTGGACGGTCCAGGTCGAGGATCTGCAGACCGGCGAGACCGAGGAGATCAAGGCGCGCCTGCTGGTCAATGCCGCTGGACCCTGGGTCGATCATGTGCTTTCCGGCGTCGTCGGCCTCAACGATGTGCACAATGTCCGCCTCGTGCAGGGCAGCCACATCGTCATCGCCAGGAAGTTCGACGATCCGCGCGCCTATTTCTTCCAGAACAGGGATGGTCGCATCATCTTCGCCATTCCCTACGAAGAAGAGTTCACCCTGATCGGCACCACGGACCAGGATTACCCCGGCGATCCGCATGACGTGAGGATCAGCGACACCGAGATCGACTACCTCTGCGCCGCGGCAAGCGAATATTTCGCTGAAGCCGTCAAGCGTTCGGACATCGTCTGGACCTATTCGGCCGTCCGTCCGCTCTATGATGACGGAGCCTCCAAGGCGCAGGAAGCGACGCGCGACTATGTGCTCAAGGCCGATGGCGGCGAGGGCGCCGCCCCGATCGTCAACGCCTTTGGCGGCAAGATCACCACCTATCGCCGGCTGTCGGAATCGATGCTGGAAAAGATCGAGGGTTTTCTGGGTAAACGCGGCAAGCCGTGGACGGCAAACGCGCCGTTGCCGGGCGGCGATTTCCCGGCCACCGGTTTCGATGCCGAAGTGGCGAAACTGAAGACCGCCTATCCGTTCCTCGACGCGCGCCTGGCTCGCCGGCTGACCCGGCTCTACGGCACCCGCGCAAGGATGCTGTTGGGGCTGGCCAAATCGAACGTCGATCTCGGCCGCAACTTCGGCGCCGATCTCTACGAGGCCGAGGTGCGCTATCTCGTTCAAAACGAATGGGCCGTCACATCGGAAGATGTATTGTGGCGCCGTACCAAGCGCGGTCTGCATCTCAGCCGCGAGCAGGTGGCGGCTCTCGATGAATTCATGCACGGCATAAGCCGGCGCCATGTCGCGGCTGCCGAATGAAGAGGGGTTTGAGCTGATGCGGAAGGCCTGGGAGGAGGCGTCATGCTGGAACTGAGAAACGTCACCAAGACGGTCGGTGCGGTCGCGCATATAAGCGATGTGTCGCTGACGCTCCAGCACGGCTCGCTCAATGTCCTGCTCGGACCGACGCTATCCGGCAAGACCAGCCTGATGCGGCTGATGGCCGGCCTCGACGTGCCGACCTCCGGTTCGATCTGGTTCGACGGCCAGAATGTCACCGGCGTGCCGGTGCAGAAGCGCAAGATCGCCATGGTCTACCAGCAGTTCATCAACTATCCGGCGATGACCGTCTATGAGAACATCGCCTCGCCGCTCAGGGTGGCGGGAACCGATCAGGCGAAGATCGACAAGGAAGTGCGCCATGCCGCAGCACTTCTCAAGCTGACGCCCTATCTCGACCGCACGCCGCTGAGCCTGTCCGGTGGCCAGCAGCAGCGCACCGCACTGGCGCGCGCCATCGTCAAGAACGCCAGCCTGGTGCTGCTCGACGAACCGCTCGCCAATCTCGACTACAAATTGCGCGAGGAACTGCGCGCCGAATTGCCCAGGATCTTCGCCGCCGCCGGCACCATCTTCGTCTACGCCACGACCGAGCCGCACGAAGCGCTGCTGCTCGGCGGCAACACGGCGACGCTTTCCGAAGGGCGCATCACCCAGTTCGGACCGACCATCGACGTGTTCCGCAAACCGGTCGATCTGGTGACGGCCAAGACTTTCGCCGACCCGCCGCTCAACACCATCGTGCTGGCCAAGAAAGGTGGGGATTTCCTGCTCGAGGGTGGGGTCAAACTGCCGGTGCCCGCCGATCTCGCCGGCATTGCCGATGCCATGTACACGGTCGGTTTTCAGCCGCATCACCTGTCGCTCGATCAGCCCAATGCCGCCGCTGTGCCGGTGCGCGCCAAGGTGACGATCACCGAGATCACCGGCTCGGAAAGCTTCATCCATCTCGATTTCGCGGACGCGCGCTGGGTCATGCTGACCCACGGCATCCGCGACTTCGAACCCGACGCCGAGGTCGAGGTGTTCATCGATCCGCGCCACATCATGGTCTTCGACGAGCACGGCCGTGCCGTGGCCGCGCCGAAGCTGGCGGCTTGAGGGGAAAGATATGGCACGCATAGACGTCAACCATGTCAGGCATTCCTATCTGCCGAACCCTCGGAAGGATGCCGATTTCGCGCTCAGGGAAGTGCACCACACCTTCGAGGACGGCGGCGCCTATGCGCTGCTCGGGCCATCGGGCTGCGGCAAGACCACGCTGCTCAACATCATTTCGGGATTGCTGCACCCGTCGCACGGTCAGTTGCTGTTCAACGGCAAGGACGTGACCAATTTGTCGACGCAGGAGCGCAATATCGCGCAGGTGTTCCAGTTCCCGGTCATCTACGACACCATGACCGTCTACGACAATCTGGCCTTCCCGCTGCGCAATCGCGGCGTGCCGGAAGCCGATGTCGACCGCAAGGTGCGCGAGACGCTGGAGATGATCGACCTGGCGTCCTGGGCGAAGAAGAAGGCGAGGGGCCTGACCGCCGACCAGAAGCAGAAGATCTCGCTCGGCCGCGGGCTGGTGCGCTCCGACGTCAACGCCATCCTGTTCGACGAGCCGCTGACCGTCATCGACCCGCATATGAAATGGGTGCTGCGCTCGCAGCTGAAGCAGCTGCACCGCCGCTTCGGCTACACCATGGTCTATGTGACCCACGACCAGACCGAGGCGCTGACCTTCGCCGACCAGGTCGTGGTCATGTATGACGGCGGCATCGTCCAGATCGGCACGCCAGCCGAACTGTTCGAACGGCCACGCCATACCTTTGTCGGTTATTTCATCGGCTCGCCCGGCATGAACGTCATGCCGGTGGCCATCGACGGCAAGACGGCGACGCTCGGCTCGCAGCGCATCGAACTGCCGGGCGCGCCAAAAGCGGGCAGCGGCGCCATCGAACTCGGCATCCGTCCCGAATATGTCCGGCTTGGCCGCGACGGCATGGCCGTGCAGGTCAGCAAGGTCGAGGATCTCGGCCGCCACAAGGTGGTCCGCGCCAAGCTCGAAGGCCGCGAGATTGCGGCCGTCATCGGCGAGGACGAGACCGTGCCAGCCGATCCGAAGGTGCGGTTCGAGCCGGCCGGCATCAACATCTATGCCGATTCCTGGCGCGTCGAGATGGGGGCATAGATGGAAAAGACCTGGAACAACAAGGCCTGGTTCCTGGTGCTGCCGGTGCTGGTGCTGGTGGCGTTCTCGGCGGTCATCCCGCTGATGACCGTCGTCAACTATTCGGTGCAGGACACGTTCGGCAACAACGTCTTCTTCTGGGCCGGCACCGAGTGGTTCGAGGAACTGCTGTCTTCCAGCCGCTTCTGGGAAGCGATGGTCCGCAACCTGATCTTCTCCTTCATCATCCTGGCGATCGAAGTGCCGCTCGGCATCTTCATCGCGCTCAACATGCCGAAAAAGGGCTGGGGCGTGCCGGTCTGCCTGGTGCTCATGGCGCTGCCGCTGCTGATTCCGTGGAACGTCGTCGGCACCATCTGGCAGGTCTTCGGCCGCAACGACATCGGTCTGCTCGGCTACTACGTCAACGCGCTCGGCATCGACTACAACTATGTGCAGGACCCGTTCGATGCCTGGGTCACCGTCATCATCATGGATGTCTGGCACTGGACCAGCCTCGTCGTGCTGCTCTGCTATGCCGGCCTGGTCTCCATTCCGGATGCCTTCTATCAGGCGGCCAAGATCGATGGCGCCTCGCGCTGGGCGGTGTTCCGCTACATCCAGCTGCCGAAGATGAACAGGGTGCTGCTGATCGCCGTGCTGCTTCGCTTCATGGACAGCTTCATGATCTATACCGAACCCTTCGTGGTGACGGGAGGCGGTCCCGGCAACTCGACGACATTCCTGTCGATCGACCTCGTCAAGACCGCGCTCGGCCAGTTCGACCTCGGTCCGGCCGCAGCCATGTCGCTGGTCTACTTCCTCATCGTCCTTCTGCTGTCATGGGTCTTCTACACCGTGATGACCAACTACGACGCGGAGCGCTGAGATGACCGGCGCCAACGAAAGAGCCGATAGAGTGAGCGAGACCACAGCAGCGGGCAAACTGGCGAGCACACTCTCGCAGGATCAGGTCGCCCGGCTGATGCGCAAACGCGGCGAGGAATCGCGCTGGTGGTGGATCGTGCCGACGGTCTACATCGTCGTGCTTTTGCTGCCGATCTACTGGCTCATTAATATGAGCTTCAAGACCAATGCCGAGATCGTCTCCTCGCTGACGCTCTATCCGCACCAGCCGACGCTCGCCAACTACGTCACCATCTTCACCGACGCCTCCTGGTACTCGGGCTACATCAACTCGATCACCTATGTGGTGATGAATATGGTGATTTCGGTGGCTGCCGCGCTGCCGGCAGCCTACGCCTTCTCGCGCTACCGCTTCCTCGGCGACAAGCACCTGTTCTTCTGGCTGCTGACCAACCGCATGGCGCCGCCGGCGGTGTTCGCGCTGCCGTTCTTCCAGCTCTATTCGGCCTTCGGCCTGATCGACACGCACATTGCGGTGGCGCTGGCGCACTGCCTGTTCAACGTGCCGCTGGCGGTGTGGATCCTCGAAGGCTTCATGTCGGGTGTGCCGAAGGAAATCGACGAAACCGCCTATATCGACGGCTATTCGTTCCCGCGCTTCTTCGTCAGGATCTTCATGCCCCTGATCGCCAGCGGCATTGGCGTGGCCTGCTTCTTCTGCTTCATGTTCTCCTGGGTGGAACTGTTGATTGCCCGCACGCTGACCACCACCGACGCCAAGCCGATCGCCGCCACCATGACCCGCACGGTTTCGGCCGCTGGCATGGACTGGGGCCTGCTCGCCGCCGCCGGCGTGCTGACGTTGATCCCCGGCGCGCTCGTCATCTGGTTTGTGCGCAATTATATCGCCAAGGGCTTCGCCCTGGGGAGGGTTTGACGATGAATTTCGACCTCACCTGGATGGCGTGGACGTGGCCGACGGCGGCCTTTTTCGGGACCATCCTTCTGCTGCTGTGCGGCATGGCGGCTTGGGAATACGCTTCGCCGGGCGGCAATCCGCGCGTCGGCGTGCTGCGCTTCGAGACAACGCGCGGCGACCGTCTTTTCCTGTCGCTGCTTGGCAGCGCCTTTATCCATCTCGCTTGGTTGGGTCTTGTCGGATCCAACCTGTGGTGGGCTCTCGCTCTCTCCGTGGTCTACGCCATTGGCGTGTTCCGCTACGTATAGAGGGGGAAACTGTTGGAGCGACCGCGTGCCGGCGGCCGCTCCAGATCGCACTTGAACCTTAAAACTGTGGAGGAAACACATGCGAAGGCAATTTTTAACATCAACGACGGCCCTTGTCCTGTTGCTGGGCGTGGGCAATGCCTATGCCGGGATGGACGAGGCAAAGGCTTTCCTGGACAAGGAAATCGGCCCGCTCTCGACGCTCGACCGCGCTGGCCAGGAAGCCGAAATGCAGTGGTTCATCGATGCCGCGAAGCCTTTCGCCGGCATGGACATCAAGGTCGTTTCGGAAACCATCGCCACGCACCAGTATGAATCGCAGGTGCTGGCGCCGGCCTTTACCGCCATCACCGGCATCAAGATCACGCATGACGTCATCCAGGAAGGCGACGTCGTCGAGAAGATCCAGACCCAGATGCAGACGGGCCAGAACCTTTATGACGGCTGGGTCAACGATTCCGACCTGATCGGCACCCACTGGCGCTACCAGCAGGTGCGCAATTTGACCGACTGGATGGCGGGCGAGGGCAAGGATGTCACCAACCCGAACCTCGACCTGAAGGATTTTATCGGCACCTCGTTCACGACCGCTCCGGACAAGAAGCTCTACCAGCTTCCCGACCAGCAGTTCGCGAACCTCTACTGGTTCCGTTACGACTGGTTCAACGACGAGAAGAACAAGGCGGACTTCAAGGCCAAGTACGGCTACGACCTTGGCGTTCCCGTCAACTGGTCTGCCTATGAGGACATCGCCGAGTTCTTCACCGGCCGCGAGATCGACGGCAAGAAGGTCTATGGCCACATGGACTACGGCAAGAAGGACCCGTCGCTCGGCTGGCGGTTCACCGACGCCTGGCTGTCGATGGCCGGCAATGGCGACAAGGGCCTGCCGAACGGTCTGCCGGTCGATGAGTGGGGCATCAAGGTCGACGAGAATTCGCGTCCGGTCGGCTCCTGCACGGCGCGCGGGGGCGACACCAATGGCCCGGCCGCCGTCTACTCGATCCAGAAATACCTCGACTGGCTGAAGGCCTACGCTCCGGCGGAAGCCCAGGGCATGACCTTCTCCGAATCCGGCCCGGTTCCGGCGCAGGGCGCGGTTGCCCAGCAGATCTTCTGGTACACCGCCTTCACCGCTTCGATGGTCGATGCCGGCGCCAAGGCGGTGCTGAACGACGACGGTACGCCGAAGTGGCGCATGGCGCCGTCGCCGCATGGCGTCTACTGGAAGGACGGCATGAAGCTCGGCTATCAGGACGTCGGCTCCTGGACGCTGATGAAGTCGACCCCGACCGACCGCGCCAAGGCCGCCTGGCTCTACGCGCAGTTCGTCACCTCGAAGACAGTCGACGTGAAGAAGAGCCATGTCGGCTTGACCTTCATCCGCGAGAGCACGATCCACGACAAGAGCTTCACCGAGCGGGCTCCGAAGCTCGGTGGCCTGATCGAGTTCTACCGTTCGCCGGCCCGCGTTCAGTGGTCGCCGACCGGCACCAACGTGCCTGACTATCCGAAGCTGGCACAGCTCTGGTGGCAGGCGATCGGCGATGCGTCGTCGGGCGCCAAGACCGCGCAGGAAGCGATGGACTCGCTCTGCGGCGAACAGGAAAAGGTCATGAGCCGCATCGAGAAGTCGGGCGTTCAGGGCGATATCGGCCCGAAGATGGCCGAAGAGCATGACCTCGCCTACTGGAACGCCGACGCGGTCAAGAAGGGCAATCTCGCTCCTCAGTTGAAGATCGAGAACGAGAAGGAAAAGCCGATCACCATCAACTACGACGAACTGGTGAAGAGCTGGCAGAAGTAGCCTTGGTGTCGGCGCTCGCGCCAGCATCATGAGAATAGGGGGAGGCGGCATCTTGCCGTCTCCCCTGTTTGTGCAAAAGACTAAAGCGCGTCGCGTTGAGACGGATTCATGCAACG